>CALELJ010000168.1 GCA_937902445.1 uncultured Treponema sp.
TGAATAGGCCCTATTTTGTACCATCTCTAAATAATATCGGTGTTGAAAAAAAAAGTGTAGATTTTAAGTATTATACTGGATTCAGTATAACGCAAAAGCAAAAATCAATTGAATCTTTTCATAAAGAAATATTAAATAAATCTTCTGATTTAAAAGTTTTGGAAATCTCTACAAAATCAAATGTTGAGCTAGGAATAAAATTGAGTGCTTTTAATTTGAAGACAGAAACTGTTAATTCAAAAAAAGCATTTACTGTTGAAACGGCTTTTCAAAGTAGTAAAGTTTTTGAAAATGGAGGTCCATATACTGAATTATTATCAAAAACTTCTTTAGAAGCTAAAAGATATCATCATTTGAGGGACTCTGGCAAAATTATTGCATTTAGGTTTTTGGATAAAGATTATCCAACGGAGCCTAAAACTTTATTTTATGATTGGTTATATATAAATGTTTTAGTAAAAAATACAGATTTGCATGATGATTTATTGCAGTATAATTGCTTTACTGATATTGAGTTCAATCCTCGTATATCTATTAATTGCCAAGCGCACTCTGTAGCTTTGTTTTTATCTATGAAAAAAAATAATATTGATTTTGAAAAAATTAAAGATATAAATTATTTTAAGAGTGTTGTTTATGGAAATTCATTATTTCCATAGTGGATATCTTCACATATTTTATAGCGTTACATTTAGAGTACAGCTATCGTCTATGTTACATGAAACTCTGTTGTTCAGTAGAAATGTTGTAGTTCTTGTTTTCATAATCGAATTTCTTTGCTGACATAGATATTATAATTGCCTAAAAAAGTAAGTTTTTCATTCTTGACTTCTCCAAAGTCCCTTTTTGTGGTAAACTATTATAGTTATAATTATTTACTCTTTTACCAGGTGTTTGCAGGTTTTTTCTTATTTGGACTGGTAAAAAATTGGAGAAGCGTTATGAAAGGAATTATTCTCGCCGGAGGTTCCGGTACCCGTTTATATCCAATTACAAAGGCAGTATCAAAACAGATTTTGCCATTGTATGACAAGCCGATGATTTATTATCCACTAAGTTGTCTCATGCTTGCAGGTATCCGTGAAGTTTTGATTATTTCAACGCCTCGTGATATTTCATGCTTCAAGGAACTCTTTGGTGACGGTTCATGGCTTGGAATGAAGTTTGAATATGCAATCCAAGACAAACCTCGCGGCCTTGCTGATGCTTTCATTGTTGGTAAAGATGTTATCGGCAATGATGATGTTGCCCTTGTTCTTGGTGACAATATTTTCTACGGCCAGAGCTTTACAGCGACTTTAAAGAATGCTGCCAAGAAAATCAATGAACAAAAAGGTGCTGTAATCTTCGGTTACTACGTTGCAGATCCTACAGCCTACGGTGTTGTTGAATTTGATAAAGATGGTAACGCTCTTGGTATTGAAGAAAAACCAGCAGAGCCTAAATCAAACTACGCAGTTCCAGGCTTGTACTTCTATGACAATTCCGTCGTTGAAATTGCCGCTAACGTTAAGCCTAGTGCCCGTGGTGAAATTGAAATCACAGCTGTAAATAACGAATACCTTGCACGCAAGCAGCTTAAGGTTGAACTTCTTGGACGTGGTATGGCATGGCTTGATACAGGTACATACGAGGGCCTTCAGGAAGCCGGAAACTTTGTTGCCACGATCCAGAAGCGCCAGGGATTCTATGTAGCGTGTCTTGAAGAAATCAGCTACAAGAATGGATGGATTACAAAGGACCAGCTCCTTGAAATGGCAAAAGGCTATAAGACAGAGTATGGCCGTTATCTTGAATTTATTGCAAACTTAAAGGACTAGATTATGGCATTTGAGTTTAAGAAATGTGATATTGAAGGATTGTATGAAATCCAGCCAAAAATTTTTGGTGACAACCGCGGTTATTTTTTGGAAACATATAGTGAAAAGGATTTCTTTGAAGCAGGACTTACAATGAAGTTCGTTCAGGACAATCAGTCTAAGTCTACAAAGAACGTATTACGCGGACTTCATTTCCAGACAAAGCATCCACAGGGAAAGCTTGTGCGTGCCCTTGAAGGAAAGGTTTACGACGTTGCCGTTGACCTTCGTGTCGGTAGTGCAACATTCGGTAAGTATTACGGCGTTATCCTTGATTCAGAAAAACAGAACATGTTCTATATTCCGGAAGGTTTTGCCCATGGCTTCTGCGTTTTGACTGAGACGGCAACATTTGCTTACAAGTGTACAGACTTCTATCACCCTGAAGATGAAGGCGGTCTTATGTGGAATGATCCTGCAATTGGAATTGACTGGGAATCTATTCTTCCAGGAATCACAGAAAATGCAAATCTTTCCGAAAAAGACAAAAAACATGCTCCATTCAGTCTGGATAAAAAATATTTTGATATGAATGCTAAATGGATTGGAGAATAATTATGGGAAACAGAAAACTTAAGAATATTTTGGTAACCGGTGGTGCCGGCTTTATCGGCTGCAATTTCATCCACTATTTATTTGGACTTTCAAACAGCGGAACAGATTTGTTCGGCGATGCAAATTTCAACGGTACAGTTGTCAACGTAGACTGTCTTACTTATGCAGGAAATCTTGAATCATTGGCAGATGTAGAAGAAAAGTTTGGTAAAGGATCGGTGAGCGCAACAACAGGATCGGTGAGCGCAGTCGAACCGTCCGCAACTACAAAGATCCCTTCGACTGCGCTCAGGGATCCTGACACTGCAGTACCGTCCGGCGCTTTATCAAAACAGCGTTATTTCTTTGAAAAGGTAGATATCACAGATCGTGCTGAAATCGAAAGAATCTTTAAGCAGTACGACATCGACACTGTAATCCACTTTGCTGCAGAAAGCCATGTAGACCGTTCAATTCTCGGACCTGAAGCTTTCATGAAGACAAATGTAATGGGTACATATACACTTCTTGATGTGGCTCGCAAATACTGGAACGTATCTCTGGACAATCCTCGTGATGATGTTCTTTTCCATCACATTTCTACTGATGAAGTTTACGGTTCTCTTGGTGATACAGGCTACTTCCTTGAAACAACACCTTATGATCCACGCTCTCCATACTCTTCTTCAAAGGCTTCCAGTGACCACATTGTAATGGCTTACTATCATACGTACGGACTTCCAATCACTTTGTCTAACTGTACAAACAACTACGGACCTTTCCAGTTCCCGGAAAAGCTTTTGCCGCTTATGATTTCTAACATCAAGAACGGAAAGAATCTTCCTGTTTATGGCAAGGGTGACAATATCCGCGACTGGATTTATGTGGAAGATCACAACCGCGGTGTCTGGCAAATCGTTAACAAATCTCCAGCAGGTGAAAAGTGGAACCTTGGCGGTGAAAACGAATGGCAGAACATCAAGCTCTTGAATGAAGTCATTGATCTTACATCAAAGGAAATCAATAAATCCGCAGATGATGTGCGCAAGACCATCACTTATGTAAAGGACCGCCCGGGTCACGATAAGCGTTATGCAATCGACTGTACAAAGGCAAAAACTCAGCTTGGCTGGGAACGCAAGATGACTTTCGAGCAGGGCTTGCTTGCAACAATTAAATGGTATTTGAGTCATGAAGAATGGATGGATCATATTCTTTCCGGCGACTACAAGAACTGGGTTGCAAAAAATTACACTGAACAGGGAAGATAGATTTTCAGGTGTTGAACGTGCCTTTACGTTTTAATGCTTTTTAATCCTTTTCCCGATTCCCCTCAGGAAAGCCATCTGGTTTTCCATGAGGTTGAAAAGCCATGGAAGTTTTGCTTTTATGTCCGAGAGGGTGAAGACTAGGGGTGATTGCATTATTCCGACGATACGCTGGTCATTGATCAAATGTACGCTGTTGAACTGGAATTTAGGATCGGCGATCATCTCCTTTATGTCTTCTGGAATTTCTCCTGCTTCCTTGATTCTGTTCTGAAGGGCCTTGTCTGCAAGTTTGTAATACGGGATATAGTTTTTTCCGCTGAATTCGCTTGAGTAGTAATGGATGATTTTTGCATCCTTTAGAAAAGCAAGTCCGCCGTGACTTGGCTGGCAGTTCCATTTTCCGTCCAGGTGTCCCATCTTGAGTCCTGTCCTGTAGTTTGCTTCGTTCAGTGCGCTCTGGTCATGCTTGTCTTTTTTTTCGTAGGCGGAATATTTCCAGATTTCATTCCACTGCCTGAAAAGTTCCTTCTGCTGTTTGCCTTCCTTTGCAAGTACAAGTCCACCATTGATGTTGCAGTTGCTTGCTGCAGTTCCGTGGAAACCAAGCTTTTTGTCTCTTTGAAGAAAATATTTTCTATGGATGTGTTCATCAAGCATGCAGTGTCCGTCAAGAACTCCGGCTGTCTCAAAAGGTTCATTTTCTATTGAACTCAAGTCGTCGCAGATTATTGTATCGCAATCTATATAGAGAAAACTTCCGTCCACATATTCAGGGATCGCCGTCTTGATGAGTCTTGATCTGTCCACATTAGGAACATTTTCCTCAAACTCGATTGTCTTTATCTGTGCATATTTGGAAAGTTCCGTACGTTTGTTTTTTTCGTTGAAAGTCTCAGATGTCTTGTTGTCGACAAGGACAATAATTTCAGCTTGTGGCATATGCTGTCTTAGGCTGAAGGCACTCATGAGGCACTGTTCATAATAAAGGTCTTTCGGTGTTGAAGTTAAAACATAAACGTATTTCATAGATTTTATGATTATATACTCTCAAATGAATAAATGCTATAATAATTGCATGGCTAATATTTCATTGGAAAATAAGACGATTCTTGTAACTGGTGCTGCCGGCTTTATCGGTAGCTTTCTTTCAAAAAAACTTATTGAGACTGTTGACGGTGTAAAAGTTATTGGCGTGGACTGTATTACCGATTACTATGATGTAAGTCTCAAAGATGAACGTCTTAAGATGCTTGAGTCATACGGAACTAAATTTACCTTCATCAAAGGTGATATTGCCGACCGTGATACTATCGAAAATATTTTTAAGGAACATAAGCCTTCTGTAGTTGTGAATCTTGCGGCTCAGGCTGGTGTACGCTATTCAATTGATAATCCGGATGCCTATATCCATTCAAATTTAATCGGTTTCTACAATATCCTTGAAGCATGCCGTCATCACCCTGTTGAACATCTTGTCTATGCCTCAAGTTCCAGCGTCTACGGAACTAACAAAAAGGTTCCCTATTCAACGGAAGATAAGGTTGATAATCCTGTTTCTCTCTATGCAGCAACAAAAAAATCCAATGAACTTATGGCCCATGCATATTCCAAACTGTACGGAATCAATGCAACCGGCCTGCGCTTCTTTACAGTTTATGGCCCGATGGGAAGACCTGATATGGCTTATTTTGGA
>CALELJ010000169.1 GCA_937902445.1 uncultured Treponema sp.
GCTGTTAAGTACATCGATCCTCGTGAAGAGTAGGTGCTACGCACGTAGACATTCAGGTGGATGACATTTTACTAGACTATAAGTTTAATATGGGTCCCTTTGCCTACTGGCAAAGTTTAGCTTTTGGTGTACTTTGTAGTGCTACGATTTTGATATTGCGCCTTAAAGTAATACAAAAGCGCATAGCAAGGGGAGGTGCCATCAATTAGATCACGCTTATCCCTTATAGACTTTCTTCGCACGCTTACTATTTTCAGTATGCTGGCCTTCCACATATGCTTCGACCATAACGTTATCTTTGGTGGTGACAATGACTGGCCCTTTCTGCCTAGTATCCGTTTCTGGCAGCATCATATTCTACCGGTGCGTTGTATCTGTCACGAAGGAAATCGATGTCACGGTTTGCTGTAGCCCGGCTGATTTCAAATGTGGACATAATCTTTTTCATTGAAGGGTAGGTTCCGCTTCTGATCATTTCATCTAACTGTACGAGGCGTAACGCCTGAACTTTATTTTCTTTAGTCTTACTCATATTTTCAATTATAAACCCGCATGTGTCTCATTTAAAGATACACCTGTAAAAATAAATTTCAAAATACTGCAGAACTGTCGCGTTATATGATACAGAAGGGGTCTTATACTTATGACTGTAAGATAAAGAGTGTAGAAAGGAGGTAGAGATGAAAGTATATCTCAGCGGAAAAATTACCGGGGACCCGGATTATAAGACAAAGTTTGCAGCTATGGAAAAAAAACTTACTGAACAGGGATATCAGGTCTTTAATCCTGCAGTATTTCCTAATATATTTGAATATGAGGACTTTATGACTCTTGATTTTATGGCACTGTCATTCTGTGAAGCAATCTATCTTCTTAAGGACTGGAAAGACAGTAAAGGTGCCGTAAGGGAATATAAAGAAGCCCTCAGACTTGGATTAAAGGTATTTGCAGAAAATGAAGCAGCATAGTTGGTTTGCAGTAATAGGATTGGTTTTCAGTGTTACAGTTCTTGCAGGCTGTTCCGGAAAGTTCGAGGAGAAAACAAAAATTCTGAACTTCAATGGAAATCCGACTACAGGATATACATGGACTTATGAGGTTGAACCGGAAGGTATAATTGATGTTCTCAGTGACGTGACATATCTTGGTGACTGGGATACTGTCGGAGCTCCGTCTCTGTTCACTTATACACTGACATCGCTTAAAGAGGGAAACTGCGATCTGGTATTTTCATATAAACGTCCCTGGGAAAAAAAGAAACCTGAAAAGGAAATCAAATACAAGGTTACTGTAACAAAAAGCGGAAAAATAAAAATGAGGTAACAGGGATGAGTTCAATAAATATTGTCCAGAAAGGAATTGTCAGCATCGAAGCTGATGCTATTGTAAACGCTGCTAATTCTGCTCTTCAGATGGGTGGGGGAGTGTGCGGCGTCATATTCAACAAAGCAGGCGTTTCAGAACTTACTGCTGCATGTAATAAAATCGGGCACTGTGATACTGGCTCTGCCGTTATTACTCCGGGGTTCGGATGTCCATGCAGGAACCTGATCCATGCTGTCGGTCCTGTGTACAGGGATGGTAAACACGGGGAAGCGGATGCACTGTACGGAGCATATAAAAGGTCGCTGGAATTATGTATGGAAAATAATCTCCACTCTATTGTCTTTCCACTGATTTCAGCCGGTATTTTTGGATACCCTCTCTATGATGCCTGGGCACAGGCCATTTATGCCTGTAAGAATTTCATAAATAAAAATCCGGATTATCAGATAGACATCACCTTCGCTATTCCGGAGGATGAGAAGCTGCAGGCTGGTAATGTTATTTTGAAAAAAGAACTTCCTGGAATTAATCTGTAAAGGGAAGCCCTTCAGAATCTCCATTTGTCTGAAGGGCTTTTTTTATTTGGCTTTCATATTCTGGATGATTGCATCAATTGTTTTCCTGTTGCGTCTTATGTATCTTATTCCGTCATGCTCAAGAACATAAAGCGTCAGGTTAGGAAATACAAGCTTATAGATTATAAAGCCGTCTTTGTCTGAAATAAGGGTTTTGCGTACGTCCATAAAGTTCTCCTATCTTTCGATTTCAATAGAGCTTCTTCTTTGTACTTTCATTTCTGCCTTTTTCTGATGTTCGTTGCTCTTCATATATTGGTTCAAGAATTCATCCCGGGGAATCTGATAATATGATTTGTCCTTGTTCATCATGACTATCATGTTTCCTTCTTTTGAGGATGAAACGATGGTTAATGGTTCGTTGACTTTTTCCTTTCCCTTTGAGAACGGGTTATCAACATTGAAGGAAAGGTTTTCAACCCGGTCACCGATTTTTATTGAGAGGTCGTTATCAATAAGGGCTCCCTTTGCTGTGATGGTGTCATAGAAGGGGCGTGCGATAACGGAATCGGGTCTGTTCTGCTTTATGTAATTTTCATTGAGCGGAACTTCTTTTACAGCTTCAAAATAAAACCGCATGAGGCATTCGGTCATTGTTTCATCATCCTTCTTGAGCTGCTGCATGAGAAGACGTGTTTTTTTCTGTTCCTCTTTGTTCATGCGGTCGAATAACTCACGGGAAATGAGGACAGCATCAACCGGAGAGTTTGATTCTTTACGGCAGTAAACTGCAAAGTTGTGGCGGAAATTTGCTGCAGTATTTTCTCTCTGGGTGAAGTAATCCTTGTACTGTGTTTCAAGAAGTTTTTCATATTCTGGAGTATCTTTGGAATATGATTTTTCGAAACGCTCAGGTGCAGTTATTTCCTTAAAGGTTTGTGAAGAAACTGAGATTGTAGAGTCTCCGTTTGAAAGAATGTACTGATCCTGATTTGAGTCATACTTAGTTACTTTCATGTCCTTATAGCTTTTGATTCCCTGCTGTGTAAGGATTGAAAACTCGGGAAGCATTGTCTGGTTGAAAACAACAGACGGAGTTTTTTCGGCTTCGATTACATCTTTTCCCCTGAACTGATTGCTTAATGGAAGTTCAGTCTGAGGAGAAAGAATTGTCTCAAATGTGGATTTAGGTAGTCGGAGTTTTTCTCCTTCGTTTTCAAGAAGATATGTTTCTGTATTTTTGTCATATCCTTTTACTACACCTTTTGAAACTGTTTTAAGGCCTTGTGAAGTCATAAGGGCGAAAGGAGGAAGAATTGTCTTATCAAAAATGACAGCCTGTGGTTTTTCCTGTTTTCCGGCCTTTCTTTCCTGGCGTTCAAGAGTCTGCTTCTTTAATTCTTCATGAAGCGTGACCACCCCAAGAGTGCCCTAAAGTAAATAATGGATATTTATTAAGTTCAGGATGATTTTTCTTTACGTATTCACCAAGCTTCATGTCAATTTTTGAAAGGTATCCGCGAACCTTAGGATTCATTCTGTTGAAATCGATAAGGGCGTTGAGTTCATCATAGCCTTCCTTGCCTCTGATTTCTTCAACAATTTCAGGATGCTTTTTGTAGGCAAGAGCTCCAAGACGTGCTGTATTGATACGCTCTTCAGAGAAAGTCGGTTTTGGATTTGTAAGCGATGATGGAAGAGTATGGTCCACACCGTTTTTCTTTATGTCTTCCATCTTGAGGTTTTCAAGTCCCATGCCATAGATGTTCTTTGCTACAAGAAGTGTAGCCTTTACATCTTCAAGAGAATCATGGGCATTGAAACTGAGGTTGTAATGATCAGCCGCAGTTTCGAGTTTCTGCCATTTGAATTCTCCTTGTCTTCTTTTTGCCCTGGAGTTTGTATTTTTTTCTCCGTAGACTGGGGCAAAGGATTTCATGACATCAAGGTGTAGCTTGTTTTCCGGAATATTGATTCCTGCCATCTGAAGGAAGTTTGTATCAAACTTACCGTTGTAGGAAATGATGAGATCTGCCTGGTCAAAAATTTCCTGGACTCTGTCTCTTATGTCTTTGAAATGAGGAGAGTCTTTTACCATTTCAGGTGAGATTCCGTTTACAGCCTGAGCCTCTTTCCATGATTTTTTCTTCTCGGGTTTCAGGTGGCTGTTGAAAAGTACCTCG
>CALELJ010000170.1 GCA_937902445.1 uncultured Treponema sp.
AAGGAGATGAAGACAAAGATAGACTGTCTTGCCCTCAGTGCAACACCGATTCCACGAACCCTCCATATGAGCCTTTTGAAAATAAGAGACATGTCGCTTTTGACGACGCCACCTCAGAACCGTCAGCCAGTGGAAACTGCAATTGAAGAATACAATGACGACAAGATTGCCCGTGCCATACGTCAGGAAGTAGACAGGGGAGGTCAGGTTTTCTATCTGCACAACAGGGTCGAAAGCCTTGAGGAAACAAGATTGAAAATCGAGCGCCTTGTACCTGAAATGCTTGTTGAAGTTGCCCACGGACAGATGTCAAGTGATGAACTTGATGATATTTTCAGAAGGTTCAAGATGGGAGGATTCCATATTCTTGTTGCAACGACAATCATTGAAAATGGAATCGACATACCAAATGTCAACACCATCATCATTGACCGCGCCGATATGTACGGTGTAAGCCAGCTGTACCAGTTGCGCGGCCGTGTAGGCCGTTCCGACAGAAAAGCCTATGCCTATTTATTCTATCCTGAAAACAAGGTTCTCAGTGAAGTGGCGCTGAAAAGACTTCAGGTTATCAGTGATTTCACTGAACTTGGAAGCGGCTTTAAAATTGCCATGAAGGATCTTGAAATCCGAGGTGCCGGAAATCTTTTGGGAAGAGATCAGAGCGGGGAAGTGTGTGCAGTTGGATTTGAAATGTATCTTCAGCTTTTGAACACAGCAATAGAACGGCTTTCCAACAGCAACTGGCATGCAGCGGAAGAAGTGCTTCTTG
Source organism: uncultured Treponema sp. (assembly GCA_937902445.1). Taxonomy (GTDB): domain Bacteria; phylum Spirochaetota; class Spirochaetia; order Treponematales; family Treponemataceae; genus Treponema_D. The sequence goes on from CALELJ010000170.1 coordinate 773, forward strand.
AACTTGAATATTCAGGATTCATACCGGACAGCTATATTGATGATGCCCAGACAAAAATGGAACTTTACAAAAAAATCGCGTCCATTGATACTTATGGAAAACTGGATTCTCTTTATGCTGAACTTGAAGACCGTTTTGGGCCTGTACCTGAGGAAGTTCAAAGTCTATTGAGTCTTTCGAAAATCAGAATCATATGCAATAAGCTTTCCATCGCAAGCCTCAAGGAGAAAAAAGGAATTGCCATGGTGGAATTCAGCAAGGTTGCGGAAATCAGCATGGACAAACTTCTGAAACTTATCAGGACCAATTCAGACAGGATAAGGCTGGATCCTGCAAAGCCGAATTTCCTCATTCTCAAGACAGGTTCCATCGACTTGAAGAGCAAGGCGGAATTCATACAGGAAAAACTTGAGATGCTGGTCTAGCCCTAAATTGAAATATGTTTGTAGCTGTCAACTTCGTCCCAGTTGACGACAAATCCGGCTCCATGGGAACAGAATACACTTGAAGATGGATTTTCAAGATCTGCATCGGGATTGTATTTTATTTCGTCAAGAACTTCTTTCTCGTTATGGCATTCATCATAGCCACAGAGGGTCAGGGCAAGGGTTCCTTGTCCTTTTGTATATGAGCGCAGATCGTTTATGTAGTTCTTCATTGTCGCAACCGGAACTCTCCCGTGGAGAAATGCCAGTCCTTCGCTGCTGTCATCAATTGAACTTGTTCCATGCATTTTTTCAATGTCGCTCATGAAACGTCCGATTGTGTTTTCTGGAATCACAGCCTCATAGGAATATATGGGCTCAAGCAAAACTGACTTGCTTTTCATCAGCCCCTGGCGTATGGCCCTGTAGGTTGACTGCCTGAAATCACCGCCTTCGGTATGCTTTAAATGTGATCGTCCTGCAATAACCTGAATTTCCATGTCGGTGATAGGACTTCCTGTCAGGATGCCTGCATGAGTCTTCTCCTTCAGGTGGGTTAAAATTAACCGCTGCCAGTTTGTATCAAGTTCATCGACACTTAGGTCTGAGATGAATTTCATTCCGCTTCCTCGTGGCAGAGGTTTCATGCTCAGATGGACTTCTGCATAATGTTTCAACGGTTCGTAGTGGCCGACACCGATGACATTTTCCCTGATGGTTTCTTTGTATGCGATCCTGCCGTCTCCAAAGTCCACATCAATTCCATAGTCATCTTTCAGAATCTGTTTTATGACTTCAGTCTGTACCTGTCCCATGAGTTTTACAGAAATCTCTTCCGTCTGCTGGGAGTAGGTGACTGAAATTTCCGGCATCTGGTCTTCAACCTCACGGAGAATCTGAAGCATTTTTGAAATACTTACACCCTCAGGAACATTGACGGAGTAGATCAATGGACTTTCAAAACTGGATCTGCTTCCGGTGTTTTCCGTTCCGTAGGATTTACCTGCATAGGAATCAGCAAGTCCTGTTACGGAACAGATATTGCCGGCTTCGATTTCCTTTACCTGCTCAAATTTTCTGCCGGAATAAATTCTAATCTCATTGACTTTCTCATCATCAAGAAAATCCTTGACTTTAAGAGTTCCGCCTGTAACCTTAAGATGGGTCAGCCTGTTGTTCTGGTTGTCTCTGGAAATCTTATAGACTTTGCATGAAAATTTTTCCGGATATTCAGGAGCTTTAAAATATCTGTCCAGCGCATCCATAAGTTCCGTGATTACCTGCATCTTCAATGCGGAACCAAAAAGGCACGGAAAAAGCTGTCTGGAGGATGCAAGTTTTTCTATGTCTGTGTCTTCGGGATTTTTTCCTTCAAGATACTTGTTCATGACATTTTCTTCCAGCGAGGCAATCTGTTCGTAAAAGGATGGAGTGCCTTTAAAACCATCAGAAAAGTCTGTTACGGCTTGGGAAAGAGATTTCTGCAGTCTGTCCAGGATTCGGTCTTTATCGGTGTCCGGCATATCCATTTTATTTACAAAGACAACCGTTGGAATCCTGAATTTCTCCAGCAGCGACCATAGTGTTCTGGTGTGGCTTTGTATCCCGTCTGAAGCGTTTATTAAAAGTATGGCTACATCAAGAACAGAAAGTGTCCTTTCCATCTCTGCACTGAAATCCACGTGCCCTGGAGTATCAACGAGAACTATGTGCTCATTTAAAACTGCCTGCTTGGA
>CALELJ010000171.1 GCA_937902445.1 uncultured Treponema sp.
TGCCCAGTTTGAATCCGGCATAGCGGAATGCTGTCCGGTAGACAAAGATCACGATCGAAAGGAATTTGCCGCGTCCGGCAAGATGCAGGACCGTATTCATTTGGCTTGTATGCTTCGTAAAGGTCACCCTTCTGCTTTGTGCTTGCAGGGCTCAATCCTTCAAGAATGTAGTAAAGGTGGCGGATTGCGCACTCACGTGCAAAAGCATATCTCTGGTATTTTTCAAGTCCCTTGATGACCATGAAGTTGAACGGAGCAAGAACCGATCCCTTGAAACCTTCACCGTTTTCCTTGAAGTCAGGGCTGTCTGCGCTGAGAGTTGGGAAAGGATTGTCCGTACCGAATGTTGCAGGATTTGTGAGGTGGGCGATGAGTGTGTCAGCCCTGTCTGCGTTTGGAAGTTCCGCAAGGAGAGGCCAGAAACCGGCGATTGTCTTCTGTGGAAGCTTCTGTTCGTTTTTGTCAAGGTCGTGGTAGAAACCAGTTTCGTTGTCCCACATGAGACCGTTGATTCTTGTCTTGAGGCTGAAGTACTGTTTCTTGTACTGGAAACTCAGATCCTTGTCGTTGAGGATGTCTCCCAATGCAGACATGTGTGCCACGTTGATTGCAACACAGCAGTTGAAGTCTACAGGATAGTGGCATCCCTTGCGGGGAGAGTTAAACATTGTCGAGCTTTCAAAAGGAGCCGCATAAAGTCCGTTTGGCTGCTTGAAATTCTCGTCAAGCCAGTTCATGTACTTCTGGAGGACAGGCATGATTTCCTTGATGCGGCGCTTGTTTGCGCTTTTGTGGTACAGGTTGAATTCAGCCCATGCGAAAAGTGGCAGTCCAACGCCATCAGGATTCTTTTTGTCGATGACAGGCTTGTCTGTCTTGATGTCATACTTCCAGCGGATTGCTCCGTTTTCTTCCTGACGTGCGTAAAAATAGTCTATGTTCTTGCTTGCCGGATAATTGCGGTTTGAGTAAACAAGGAAGAATGAAGAGAAAATAGATTCAGTCTGGTCCAGGATGAACTTGTCTTCTACAGGGTAGACAAAATAGCCGTCGGAATCCTTTTCGCCAGATTCCTGGTTAATCCAGTATTCTGCCAGCCAGTTCCAGGTCTTGTCATATATGTCTACGAAATCCTGATCGTAAAAATGGATTTTTGGAAAATCACGTTTGTTCACAATAACTCCTGCCGAGGTATTTTGAGATATCGTTCATTATAGCATAAAATTAATCAAATTGGTTAAAAATTCGAAAAAAATTTGAAGAATTTTGCATTTTTTTAGAGGAAAAAGCTGATTTTTGCTTGACACTACTGCCTATTCTTCCGTTGTGGCGTTTTCTACAGGCGGAACTGTTTCAGCTGTCGACGGAACCTCTGCTGGCGCAGCCTGTTCTGGTGCGGCCTCCTGTACAGGTTCCGGCTTTGGCTCAACCTTTGGTGCCGGGGCTGGAAGTGCCGGTATCTTTGAAGGGTCAGCGGTTGTAACAAATGCGGCATTGTCATCAAAGAAGAGCCTGATGAGTTCCATCTTGGACTTGTGGCGGCTCTTGATGAGAAGTGCCCTGTTGTTTGCCTGGTAGACGTAGCCTGACGAGTTGTATGTCTCAAAGCGTGGGTCCGTGCGGAACATCTGGCCCTGGATTTCGATCTTTCCGTGGAAGTTTGGAACTCCGTTGAGGATCATGTAGTGGGTAAGGCCCATAGGGAAGTCTATGAAGATGTTTGCCGTGTTCTGAGGCTTGTGTGTGTATACTGTGGATTTTGCGCAGGTCCATGCCCATACACAGGTAGAGTTGTAGTAGCCCAGTATTTCCGTGTGAGGGTAGTAGAAGTTGTCCGGAGCAAGAATCGTGTAGATTGCGGAGATGGTGCGCAGTTCAGGAGTTTCGTCGCTGAGTGCACTGTGGACTGCCATGAGGCCTGCCTGTACAAATGTACTGTCGTTTCTGATTTTTCCAAGCCTGTAAAGGGCGTAACCTGCAAGAACTGTCTGTTCCACAGAAAGCTGGGAGTCGTCACTTTCGTGGATTGAAAGGATTCCGTTTTCGAATTTGCATCCGTTCTGGATTGTTTCGATACATTTGTCAAGTGAAGATTCAAGTGTCGATGCAAGGGTTTCGTCTTTTTCGCGGAGGCTGCAGTAGACGCCCATGATTCCGGCTGCCTGATATACCGTCGGGTTGAATTCGCTAAGGGACGGAACTGCGAGAAGGTTCTTTACGGCCTGTGTTTTCTTCTGTCTGAGGATGTAGTCGGA
>CALELJ010000172.1 GCA_937902445.1 uncultured Treponema sp.
ATTTCTACAAAAGAGCAGACAGAAAGCATTTCTTCCACAGCACCTTTTGTTACCATCTGAGTTTTGCCATTACGGTCTTTTACAACAACAGAAAGTCGGCGGCGGGTAAAATCGAATGGGATTTCATCTACCTTTTCGTAGTTTTCGCTTAAATCCAGAAGTTCAGGATTGCTGTTTTCTTCTTCTTCAGTTTTGTGAATGATTGCAAGATCCATTACGTTTTTGTAGCCGGTCTGGAAGTAGCTGTTCAAATATGCGTGGCGGAGGATTCTTGTGTCTTCAGTTCCGTCTGTATTCCAGTGATATTCAAGGATAACTTTGTCCTGAGTCAGAGTTCCGGTTTTATCTGTACACAGAATGTCGATGGCACCAAAGTTCTGAATTGAGTTCAGATTTTTTACGATGGTCTTTTTCTTGCTCATACTAACTGCGCCTTTTGCAAGACAGGTTGTTACAATCATAGGAAGCATTTCCGGGGTCAAACCTACGGCAATAGAAATTGCAAACAGGAAAGCCTGAAGCCAGTCGCCTTTTGTAATTCCGTTAATCACAAAAACTACAGGAACCATTACAAACATAAAGCGGATTAAAACCCAGGAAACAGAATTAACGCCTTTTGAAAAACTTGTTTCCACACTTTCTTCGCTGATGTTTTTTGCCATTGTTCCAAACAAAGTTGTGTCACCGGTTGTAACGGCTACGGCAATTGCACTTCCAGAAATTACGGAAGAACCCATAAAGGCAATGTTTTTATAATCTGTAAGCTGGTCTTTCTCATCAGATTTTTCAGAAATTTTTTCAACCCCTTCGCTTTCGCCAGTAAGACTTGATTCGCTTACAAAAAAGTCTTTTGCTTCAAGAATACGAACATCGCAGGGAATCATGTCTCCACTGCTTAAATGAATGATGTCCCCGGGAACAACTTCGTCCAAAGACAATTCCATTTTTGGCTGATTGCGGCGGCTAACGGTACAGGTTGTAGTAATCATTGCAAGAAGCTTTTCAGCCGCATTTCCACTGCGGGATTCCTGAACAAAGCGCAAAGTGCCAGAAAGTACAACCATTGTTAAAATGATAATGACTGTAAGAGGGTCAAAGTCTTCTGGTGTGTTTCCAAGCAAACTAAGGGCCGGGAAAATCATATCGGTGGCGGCGGAAACTAAAGCCAGGGCAATTAAAATTGCAGTAAAAGGATTGATGAATGCTTCGGCAATGCGACGTCCAAGAGATTTCTTCTTCCCTTTGGTGATGGTATTTTTACCAAAGTGGCTGCGTTGTTCACGAACTTCGTTTTCGTTAAGACCTGTAAGTCGTGAATCAAGTGTCCGAAGAATTTCTGGTACGGTAGAAGTTGCAGCATCTGTAAGACGATTTTTTACATTGTCTAGAAGAACTGCATTCTGAACCAGACGTTTTTTTACGGTAAGATTCTTTTTCATTTTTACCTCCTGTGTGGAGGTAGTTTAGATTTTTATGCTTTCAAAAAGTATGGTCAAATTATTGTTTTTTTCTTGCGATTAAACATTCCCTATTCAATAAATTTATATCCGATTCCCCAGACGGTCAGAATATATTCTGGAGAGTCAGGATTGGTCTCAATCTTTTTTCTGAGTTTTCGTATGAATGCCATGATATTGCTTTCATCAAGAAAATAGCCTTCTTTCCAGACTGCATAATAAATCTGTTCCTTTGTAAAGACTTCACCACGATTGGAGGCAAGAAAAAACAGTATATCAAATTCCTTTGGAGTCAATGGAACCTCATCCCCATTTTTCAAAACTTTTCTTTCCCTGCGATAGATTTCAAGTCCAGGTGCACGAATCACATCTTCAAGAACAATGACGGCGGAATTTTCACAGTCAAGGACAAGAGAATTTGTCTGCCCGGAAATCAGTTCCTCAAGAGATTTTTTTAACTCAAGTTTTTCAGAAGCAAGGGAATCAGTTTTATCTGTTGAATCAAGGTTCTGAATCAGAAAATCTGCAAGTTCGTTTGAAACAGTAACGTAATCTACTTTCTTTTTCATAGCGCACATTCCCTCCCATCAATATAGTTTTTTATTTTTTCTGACATAGATTTTCTTTGCAAAAGTCATGAGCCCAAGATAGAGTGCAACGGTACACAAAAGAAAAACATAATAGACAGCCGGTAACGGACAAAGACCCGCATAAGATCCGAGGGGAGTATAGATCAAAGCCGTAAAAACAATTATTCCAAATACAGTCACAATTTGAAAAGGCACAGATGGCGTGCTTTGTACAAACGGAATTTTTTTTGTACGTAAAAGAAGCAGAATCAGAACTTGAGTCCACAGAGATTCAAGAAACCACCCTGTCTGAAAAAAACGGACAAACTGAGCCTGAATCAATGGAGAAAGCTCCTTATAGTTTCCACCGCAGACAGACGGACACAAAATGAAATACAGAAATACAAAAGTCAGTATGTCAAAAAGAGAACTTACAGGTCCAAAGGAACGCATGAATTTCCCAAGTTTTTTTCCCGACCATTCCAAAGGTCTGTCACATTCATCTTCATCAACATTATCCCATGGAAAAGAAAGACATAAAGTATCATAAAGCAGATTCAATAAAAGAAGCTGAAGAGATGTCATCGGGAAAAACGGAAGAAGAACAGAAGCAAGAACTATTGAAAATATGTTTCCAAAATTCGAGCTTGCAGTAATCTTTATATACTTCGTCATATTCATAAAGGCTTTTCTGCCCTGCACAATACCTTCTTCAAGAACATTCAGATCCTTTTTCAGAAGAATGACATTGGAACATTCCTTTAGTGCCGCAACGGAATTTTCCACGCTGATTCCTGCATCACATTCGCTTATTGCATTAATGTCGTTCAATCCGTCTCCAAGAAATCCAACTGTGTGCCCGTTCTGCTGCAGGATTCGGATGACTATGCTTTTCTGTTCCGGAGTAAGTTCAGCAAAAACTTCTGTCTTTTCTATTCTTTGCAAAATTTCATCATCTTCAAGATTTCCAAGTTCAGTTCCGGTCAGCATGCAGTCTGTGTTCAACTGAAGACGACGGCAGATTGACTGGGTGATATTTTTCCTGTCTCCAGAAAGAACACGAACACTGACATTCTTTTCCTTAAGTTTCGCAATGGCACTGAAAGCACTTTGCTTAGGCGCGTCAAAAAAAGCAAGGAACCCAAGAAGAACAAGTTCATTTTCATCCTGGCTTGAAATTGCATTGCCGGAAATTTTTCTATAGGCAACCGCAACAAGCTTTATTCCATCCGAAGATAGTTCTCCTGTCATTTCTAAAGCCTTTCTACGACATTCATCATCAAGAATCGAGATTTCACCTTTATATTCAAAGACGGAACACTTACACAGAATTTCTTCCACACCTCCCTTTACGATTATCATCTGCTCCTGAGTCTCCGTTTCCGCAACAAGAACCGAAGCAATTTTTCTCTGATAGTCAAACGGAAGTGAATCTATTTTTTTGTATTTTGATTCAATTACTGCGGCGTTAAAATTCTTCCATGACCTTACATCCAGTATTCCCGAATCAAGATGATTTTTTACACCTGAATGATAAAGGCTGTTAATATATCCATACTCAAGGACTTTTGAACTTTCATTTCCAAGAACGTCCATGTAATATTCAAGAATTATTTTGTCGCCTGTAAGAGTTCCGGTTTTATCGACACACAGAACGTCAAGGCTTGCAAAACTCTGCATCGCATTTATGTTTTTTACGACAGTCTTCTTTTTCCCCATTACGGAAGAACCGTGAGCAAGACAGGAATTAACCACCATGGGCAGCATCTCAGGAATAAGTCCAACACAAACAGACAGACTGAACAAAAAAGAGCGGAGGACATCTCCCTTTGTCGCATAGCTGATTATGAAGACAAGTGGAATCAGAACCATGGCGAAACGCAGCAGGACACCAGCAATGGAAGATGCACCTTTATCAAAGGACGGCCTTCGTCGTTCCGTTGGAAAAATCTTTTTAGCTGGATTATTTGCTAGCTGAATGACACCTTCAGCTTTTCCACCCACAACAATTGATCCTTTGCGGCACAGTTCACCATCAGTTTTTTCATAGACATCGCTTTCGCCTGTGATTGCGGATTCACTGATATAAAAATCGACAGCAGAAGTAAGGATAACATCGCGGGGAGTTTTCATTCCGGCTTTAAGAAGAATTCTATCGTCTGCCTTCAGTTCATCAACGGAAATCTCTATCCATTCATTACTCCGAAAAACAGTAACATCAGTTTCCACAAGAGACTGAAGGTAATCTGCTGTTTTCTTTGACCTTAATTCCTGCACAAACCTGATGACCGCAGAAACAAAATACATTACAAGCAGAATCATTACAGTTGAAAAATTCTTGGAAAAATTTGAAGCAAAGAGAACATCCGTTACAAAAGAAATAACTGCAAGACTTATAAGAATCAGTGAAAAAGGATTTATGAATGATCGTCTTAAAATCGATTTTATTGCCATAGCTTAAATTATAACATGTATAAATCTATGAAAATATGGCGAAATTCTTGCGATTTGAAAGAAGAAATAAAAAACCCGGCGACGAAAATCACCGGGTCCATAATGTTTTGAATCAGTTTTTAGAAAGCGCTGAAACTCGCAGATTCTTTCTAGAGATTATCAAAGAAGCCTTTTACCTTGAGCAACTCTGCGTTGAGGATTCCACCCATTGCGGCACCGCGCTTTGTGTTGTGGCTGAGTGCTACAAACTTTACGTCGAATACGTTACATGGGCGAAGGCGTCCAACTACACATGCCATACCCTTTCCTGTTTCGCGGTCGCGGCGTGGCTGTGGACGGTTTTCTTCTTCACGGTAAACGATTGGCTGTTCTGGAGAAGATGGCAAATCGAGTTCCTGTGGAACAGACTTGTATGCTGCCCAAACCTTCTTGATTTCTTCAAGTGAAGGCTTCTTGTCTTCTGGAAGATCAAACTCAAGAGAAACACATGCTGTGTGACCATCGATTACAGGTACGCGAGTACATGTAGAAGATACCAATGGAAGAGATGCGTTTTCAATCTTTCCGTCCTTTACAGTTCCGAGAATCTTGAGACATTCCTTTTCTGTCTTTTCTTCTTCACCACCAATGTACGGAACGATGTTGTCAATCATGTCGAATGAAGGAACACCTGGGTATCCGGCACCTGATGTTGCCTGAAGTGTTGTTACGATCATTCTCTTAACTGGATATCCAGCCTGAATGAGGGCGTGAAGTGGCATCATGTATGTCTGGAGAGAGCAGTTTGGCTTAACTGCAACAAATCCCTTGTCCCAGCCATGGTGCTTCTTCTGTTCAGCAATTACATCAAGGTGAGCAAAGTTGATTTCTGGAATGAGCATTGGAACATCTTCTGTCCAGCGGTTTGCAGATGCATTTGAAACAACTGGGATTCCTTCTGCTGCATATGCTTCCTCAAGATTCTTGATGTCTTCCTTCTTTGGAAGTTCAAGTGCGCTGAATACGAACTTACACTTTCCGATTGCTGCCTTTGCATCGTTTGCATCCTGAATTACAAGATCTGCAACATCTGCAGGAATATCTTCACCGATGAGCCACTTTGAAGCAACAACGTTCTTATAAACCTGACCTGCACTTCTTGGAGAAGCTGCAACAAATGTTACCTTAAAGAAAGGATGATTTTCCAACAACTTGATATATCTCTGGCCAACCATACCTGTTGCGCCCAAAACACCTACTGCTATTTTTTCTGCCATAATATTTTCCTTTTCCTAATTATAATTAAAGTCCACACTTTGCAAGTGCGTCTTCGATTACCTTCTTTGCAGCGTCTGTAACTTCTACGAGTGGAAGTCTAACTGCACCTGCAGGCATCTTCTTGTAGTTCATTGCATACTTGATGCTTGTTGGATTTCCGTCTACAAAAGCTGCCTTGAAGAATGGCTGGAGTCTGTAGTGAATCTTGCGTGCTTCCGCAAAATTTCCATCAAGACAATAGTGAGCCATCTGTGTAACCAGAGCTGGAGCAAGGTTTGTAACAACGGAAATGATTCCGTCTCCGCCTGCTGCCATAAGTGGAAGTGTAAGTCCGTCATCACCGCTCATTACGCTGAACTCAGGATTTGCAAGCTTTATCTTTTCGATAACTTCCATCATCTGGTTGATGTTTCCGGAAGCTTCCTTTACACCAACAACGTTTGGAAGTTTTGCAATGCGTTCCAAAGTTGCAGTAGGAATATTCTTTCCTGTGCGGCCTGCAATGTTATATACAACGATTGGAATTCCAACCTTTGAAACAGCTTCGTAATGGCGGAAGATACCTTCATCACTTGGCTTGTTGTAGTATGGAGTAACAACGAGGGCAAAATCAGCTCCCTTTGCCTTTGCGCGTTCAACATAACGAACGGCATCAAGAGTGCAGTTGCTTCCGGCTCCAATCATTACCTTTACGTCTTTGCCAGTTTTTGCGTTGAATTCTTTTACCTGTTTTATTGCGATGTCGATAATCTTGTCTTCTTCATCTTCTGTGAGGGTTGGAGTTTCACCTGTAGTTCCTAAAGGCAAAAGTCCGTCAATTCCCTGATCCAACTGAAACTGAACGTTCTTGGCAAATCCGTCGTAATCAACAGATCCGTCAGCGTTCATCGGCGTAATCATTGCTGTGTAAGCACCGTGAATTGCTGCCATAATTGAACTCCTAAATATTATTGAAATTATGGCGAATTATTGCACTTTATATAGAAAAAATCAATAAAGAGTACATTTAAAAAACCGTTTACAATGTTTCAGATAAAAAAAAAGAACCGATCACCGTCGGTCCTTTTGGAGGTCATAGAAACTACTTTTTTCAATGTTTTTTTACTTAGTCAACACATTACCTGACAACATTTTTACATTTGCAACCACAGCATCTGTTGCTGTGAGTGCAGATTTATTTAATCTCTTTCAACCTTATGGCTGAGATATTAAAGGTACATGTTATGGGATGCAACTTTAATACCATACCATAAATAAGGTATTTTACTACCATAATCAGGGTAAATTTTCCTTGAATTTTCCATAACTTTAGTTATACTTACGGTATGGTATATTCAAAAAAAATCCTCATTCTTTTATTTACCCTGTTTTCTACCATATTTTTTATTTTTCCACAGGAACAGCCCAATTTATCATACAGACCCCAGATAACAAAAGGGAATATTTCAGCATTGACCAGCAAAGAACTTGGAATAACCCTGAAACTTTTCAAGGATCCAACTGGTTCCATGAACTGCAATGACATAAACGACGAAAACTTCATTCCCGTTGAAAATCCCTACAAACCAAAACACTTTGAAGGAATCCTCTGGTTCGATATTGAAATTACAAAGCCAGCAAACTTTGACGGACAAAGACACCTTATAGACCTTGAAAATGAGCACATAGATTTCGCGGAGGCATTTGCCTACTCCGAAGGAAACTGGAATCTTATCGGAAGAACCGGACGGAGCATAAGCAAGACAAAAGTTTCCATGATTGCCATAACCCAGGTAATACCATTGATGAAAAATCTTTTTGATGAAAATAAAGATGTCACACACATAAGGCTCAGGGTGACTTCAAACACAGGTTCTCCTGTCAACATCAAGATCATATCAAACACCAACTTCTATCAATCCACAAGCCGCGTCCTCTCAAAACTCTGTTTTACGGGAGGTATCGCCATCTGTATTTTCTTCGGCCTTCTTCTCACGGGGATTCTTCTCAAAGACAACGCATACCTGTTTCTTGCCTTCTCATCCCTCTGTTACATAATCAAGGCAATGCAGGCAAGAGGAGCCGGTCCAGTTCTTATATGGAATTTCATAAACTACATTCCGGATTCAAAAAAAATAGAATACATTGTAGATGGTCTTCAAGTTCTTTTCCTTGCCATAAGTGCAGGATTTTTCTTTTCAGCAAACAACTCAAAACCAAGCATCACAAAAACCATATCCATAATATTTGAGACTATGATAATCGAGTTAATTATCATAACGACAATTTCATCACCAATGAAAATGTTCATCGCCTATATTGTCATTTCCATAATTCAAAAAGCCATCTTGACCTATGGAATCCTCCGAACAATCAGACTCAGCGACCTTGAGAAAAAATTCATTTTCATTCCGTGGATTGCCGTATTCATGGCATCTATAGTACTGAGAATCCTCCTTCTGCTGAACAATTTCACATCCATATCACTTCCGGGGAAAATAACAATAAATGAAATAATTTCATCAACACTCGGATTTCTGCTGCTTACAGTTCCGGCTTTATACACTCTCGGAAAAAGATTCAACCAGAGATACCAGTTTGTTCAGAAAGAATATCAGGAACTTGAAGAACAGTTCATCGAACACGAGAAAGCCAAAAGACTTGTGGATACGGTCACAACACCTCTGAGAAACCTTTCCGTTTCAGTACTGAATTCCGCCGGAATACTTTCAAGACTCAATTTCTCAGCAACAAATGCGGAATACATAGAACTCATAAAAAAAGAATCATCAAAGATGAACGACCTGCTTACTGCCATCAGGATCCTTACAAAGGATGAAATAGAAAAGAAAGATCCTGTGCTGCTTTTAAGTTTCACAAACAGCTGCATGCAGACGATCAAAACTTTTGCGAAAGACAACAAATGCTCTCCTTCCCTTACAACAGCAATCGCAAGTGATTCTATTATCCTGGCCGACATACGCATACTTGAATTCATCTTCACGTCAATTCCGCTTTCCATTTTTCACATCTCAAATCCAGGATCAAGATTTTCCGTTTACGCGGAAGAAAACGAAGGTACTTTTACTTTGACAATAACATGCAGACTTAAATCTGAACTTCCAGCGACGGAACAGGGACTTCTGCGATACCTCAACGATGAAACCTATTTTGATTTCATTCTTGAATCATCAAAACCATATGACGGAATTTTTGAGATCACTCCATTGGAAGAAGACTGCAGGTTTACATTCACATGCAAATTTGAAAAAGCATCCAATACGGATCAGATAAATGTTGTAATGGATAAGACTACCTTTGAAATCTCCGAAAACTCATCAAGGCTTCTGAAAGCAAAAATGAAGGACACCCAGATTCAGGAGACTGAGCTGAACAGTGTTGCAGAAACAGATTCACCGGCAATTGACGGAATGAAACTCAAAAGCAAAACTGAAGATCCTGAAGCCGAAGAGATCAAAGATGTGTTTGAGAAATATGATCTTTCAACAAGGGAAAAGGAAATTGCAACACTGATTATTGAAGGAAAAAGCGACAAGGAAATAGCATCCCAGCTGAACATTTCACCGCAAACTGTCGCAACACACAACAAGAAAATATTCAAGAAAGCTGACGTGCACAGTAGAGTTGAGTTAATCAACAAAGTCAGATAAAATCAAGGAAGTTTAAAAACTAAAGGATTTTTTTTATGAGCGGAAATACATTTGGTCAAATTTTCAAAGTTACAACATTCGGAGAAAGCCACGGCGCAGGTCTTGGATGCATCATCGATGGATGTCCTTCAGGGATTTCCTTTGACGAAAACTTTCTTCAGCACGAGATGGACCGAAGAAAACCGGGAGCTAAAAGCGCAGCCGTAACAAACAGAAAGGAAGATGACAAGGCGGAAGTATTGAGCGGAATCTTCGAAGGAAAGACAACGGGAACAGCAATCGCCATACTCATAAGAAATTCAAACCAGCATTCATC
>CALELJ010000173.1 GCA_937902445.1 uncultured Treponema sp.
GCTACTTCGACAGGCTCAGCAGCCCTGCACCCGCCAAGCCTCCCTGCACATCCATAGGATCCCTGAGCGCAGTCGAAGGGTCCGTCTCCAAGTCCGCCAAGGATCCCCAACCTCGTCGAAGGATTCACTCAACGGCCTTTTACGGCACGTTCAGACCCATAAAAATTCCACATTTTCTTTCTCCAAAATCTCCAATGAAAAGAGGATTTTATACCAAAAAAATGTGAATTATGTAATAAATTTTTGATAATAACAAAAAGTTTGCGTATTTTTTCATCTATGTTAGAATAATCTTTAATTAAAATGGCTTGTATTATCAATTAATGTACATGAAAAAAGTTAGGGGGCAAAAAGTGAATCTCAAAAAAGTTGGCTCAGCCATCAGAAAATTTATTCTGGCTGCGGGACTTGTAGTACCGCTGTTTTCAACTGTTTCCTGTGAAATTGGTCTCGGTGAAAGCGTCGATACCCAGGCTCCGGTGATTTCCATTACCTATCCGCCGGTCGGTGCGACTATCATGGAAGATTTTATTCTTTCCGGAACATACGCGGACGACAAGGGAATTACAGGCGTTACCGTAACCATCCAGGGAACTGGAATCGATAACGGAAACTTTTCCATGGGACCTCTTGCTGCCACATATGCAAACAACATCTGGCAGATAAACCTCAATAAATCAAACGGAACGGGCCCTTACAACGGTTACGATATTCCGGATGGTCCGATCGAAGTGACTGTCAACGTATCCGACGGCGGAAACCATACAACTACAGAAAAAAGAGCCCTCGAGATCGATAATACAGCTCCTATCCTCATTCTTGCAAAGCCTCTGTCTACGGCTCAGGATGCAAGTGCCACGACTTACGGACGTGTCTTCAAGCTTACAGGTGATATCTACGATCTTCACCAGTCAAACGGAATCTCGGTAAAGGTTCACTATGCCCTCTATGACAGTGAATCCGGAACTATTGGAGCCGTAAAGACTCTCTTTGGATATTCAATAAACAGTTCAATGACAGATGACAGCCCTCTCATCATTGCTCAGTACTATCCGACAAATGAAGCAAACGACGATTCCAAAAAAGCAATGCGCCAGAACTACATTACCCTCTACGGAACTGACGCAGATGCAGGCAACGGACATACCCTCGACAAGGTTTTCTATTGTGGAGTTCAGCTTACTGACTGCGCAAAGGTTTACCGTAATCCGGCAGACCAGACGGGTGCTGAAAAAGGTAATACGACAGAAAGATATTATATAAACTCTACAAACTTCTATAATGAGCTTCAGTCTGAATCTTCAACAAGGTCAGGCGGAAAGAATTTCAACATCTCGGCAACAAAAATCGCAAAGATGTTCAATGGTACCGGAACTGATTATACAGCCGACGACAAGGCAGCCATCGTTGACGTACTGAACACAAAGGGCAACTGGTCCACATCAGTTGCTGAAAACATCAATCCGGAAGAATCATCAAAATTCCTCATCAACCCGGACAACAGCCCTACATGGAATGTAAGCGGTTACGAACTTGGCGGTGCCCTTGGCGATGCGGACACTGGTTTCAGAGCCCTTGCACAGGGAAGTTCCGTATCATTCAACATCAACGCCGGTAAGGATAATACCCTCATCAGACCGGAAACAGTTTCAGTAAAACTCAGACACTTCACAAGCTTTGAAAGCTACAAGTCGGACGTTTCTTCTGGAGATGACATCATTCTTCTTGAAAAAGGAAGCTGGAGCGAAAACGATGCTTCCACTGCGATTTCACAGCAGTTTACTCCTACAGGTAAGGACGTTACATTGCGTGCCGGTGAATTCTACGTGTTTGTCGTGGAAGGTATTGACCGCAACACCAACGATGTGGTTTCTGCGGACGGTGCCGTATACGGCTTCATGGTAAAGAGGGCAGAGACTCCTCCTGAACTTTATGATGTATCGACCAGAGAAATCATTGACGGCGTTATTAGCGTCAAGACCATAGACGAGGCAGCCGGTGGATTCACCGACGGAAAGAAGAAGATCTCGATTTCCGGTAAGGTAAAGATGCTCGGTCAGGAATTCGCAGAAGATACTCCTGTCGCAGTTTCATATACATGTTCAAATCTTCTTGATTCAAGCCAGGTTATCGGTGACCTTGGTACTGAGATCACTGTAAATCGCGGTGAAGTTGTGGACGACATGGCCGACTGGTCTGTTGTTCTCGGCGGAAAGCTTTGTCCTGATGCTCCAAGCAAATACAAGATCACTGTGAACATCGTGATGAAGAATGCTTCAGATATTACTTCTGCGGCAGAAAGAATCAACTTCTATGTTGACAACATGGAGCCGGAAGTAAAGAACGAAAAGGTAAGCCCTTACGTTGTCGTAGGTGAAAGCAATGTCCTTAACGGAACTGTAAAGTATTCCGCATCGATTGCAGATAACAATGAAGTTGCCGATGAAAACATCGGTACATGGTTTGCACGTAACGGTGATGCTGAAATCGCTAGCGGACCTATCGATAAAACAGACTTTACGACTACGGCAATCGACACGACACGTATTGGTGAGACAGGAACCCTTACAATCGAAGCTGATGCCTGCGATAAGGTAGGCAACGTCAAAAAGCATATCAAGACCTATGCCGTTGACCAGAAGACAGATAAACCTGTGATCACACCAGGCAACTACAAGACAGATGTTGCTGCAGACGACATAAAGGTAAACAGCAACCTCTTTGGCATCACAAGCAACAACAAGATCTATGCCACAATCACTGATGATGATGGCATTGGTGCCGTAAGGGTATACAGAAGACTTCTTCCAGCCGGAACTGAAGAATTGATTATGGATGAGTCAGGTGACGGCATGCTTACTTATGCCCTTACAATCAACCTCAATACATTCACAGTTGAAGGAAAGTACAAGTTCAGGGTGGAAGTTGACGACAGCCTTGGTGAGACAGATTACTCAAAGATCAAGGATGAAGACCATGTATTCTATGCAGGTGTTTCTTCCGGGGCACCATCCATCCAGAGAACAACCCAGGACAATCTCTATGTCAGCACAGAAACTCCTTGCGTGGTAAAGGGTACTGTTGATGTAAAGGCCACTAAGGTCTTGAGGCACACAACAGTAAACGCAAGTGATCCCGGTGTAGAGGTAACTACATTTACTCCTGGAAGCGCTGAATGGGAAGATCACTATCTTGCACCAGTTGCAGAAGGTGGCAAGGTATACTATTTTGCCTACGATGTATTCGGTCAGACTACGGCCGCAACATTCACATACAGAATCGACGTAAAGGCTCCTACAGTTGCTCCTGACTGGACGGGACCTGCCGATGCAGGAAAGTGGACAAATGCAAGTTCTGTAGCCTTCAAGATTCCTCTTTCTGATGCATGGGACAACGCAGCTGGTAAAGTTATCGATTCACTCAGCTCAAGCGGAATTGATTCAGCATCGTACTGGGTAGACACATATAACGGTGACGGTGAGCCTACGGGAACATTGGCCGGAAGAAACCAGTACAATGAAAGCAGATACGGAAATCAGTACCTCAACTATGATGCAACAATAGATCTTGCCGATGGCAAGCATAAGATTTACGTCAAGGCAGTTGATAATGCCGGCAACAAACTTGAGATAAAGGATGCCGCCTATGAATACTGGATTGATACGACAGCTCCTGTAATTGAATCCGTTACAAAGAGCATTGCTGCTGATAAGACTCTCAATGCATATGACGTCAAGCCAGAAACTCTTGCGACATCACCTGTCACCATTACGGTAAGTGCAAAGGATGAAGTTGCAGGAATTGATGTCAGTGGAATCAAGGAATACAAGCTTGTTGAAAACAACAGGGAACTTGCTCTTGTCGCTTCTGACGGCAGATTCTCACTTACACAGGCAGTCCTTACCCATGGTGTACACAGCTTTACTGTCAGGGCATATGATAAGGCCGGCAATTATAGTGACAGTGCTCCAGTAGAAATCAAGGTAGACTCTACATTGCCTCTGGCAGCAGTTACTTCTGTTTCACCAACTGTTACAGTTAAGGAAGGTGGTGTAAACAAGACATATGTAAACGGCGTCATTTCAATCAGCGGTAATGCAAGCGATGAAACTGCTCTTGGAGAGACAGCTGATACTGTTGAAGTATTCATTGATGATGTTTCAAGAGGCAATGCTGTACTTACAGACCAGTCATGGACTTTTGAAAACTACAATACAAAGGTTCTTACAGACAATGAAGAACATAAGGTCAAGGTTGTTGTAACAGACAAGGCCGGCAACAAGGGAACATCTGCAGAATACAAGATCAACGTCAAGCAGAGTACAGATACTCCTGTGGTCGAGCCAAGCAACTACAAGACAAATATTGAGGCTGCAGATCTTGCACAGAACAAGAACCTCTTTGGAAAGACAACCAACAACAAGCTCATTGCAAACATCACCGATGATGATGGTATCGATGAAATCGTTGTTTCATATAAGAAAAATTCCGACTCGTCATGGACAGCTGCACCGGCAATTAAGGTTTCAACTGTTGGAAACATTGAAAAGTCATACACGCTCAACTATGACCTGAGCGCCCATGCAGAAGGAAAGTGGAATTTCAAGATCCAGGTAACAGACGTCCTCAAGGAAACAACAGCTGAATACAAGAATACACCTGTTGAATTCAATATCGGTGTTTCTGACGGAGCTCCTGCAATCAGCCTCACTACGGCAGACAATATATGGCAGAAGCCTTCTACTGAATTCTCAGTAACTGGTACGGTTGCTTCAAAGGCCACCAGAATTGAATGCCGCACGTTGAATGCTGATGGTAGCGTAAAGACATCGACACCGCTTACATATACGGCAGGTTCTACAACTTGGACTCATAAGATTACAAGCGATGAAGGTGCAACCGTTCACTTTGTGGCAATCGATGAGTTCAAGCAGGAAAATGACATTCCATTTACATACAAGATAGACAGCCATGACCCTACAATTGCCTCAGACTGGGTAAATGCAGATGCAAATCACGGTGCTGATGTAGTATGGAGAAATTCAGACAGCCTCAAGCTTGAAATCCCTGTATCAGACAGCTGGAATGGAAATATTGCTACTGGTGAAAAGTGGGGCGTAAACAGCATAAGTGGAATCTCAAGGGTTTACTACACTGTTGATGGTGGTGCAGAAGAAGGTACTACTGAAGGAAATCTTTACGGTGACGGAAACAAGGCAAACTACAGATACTACAAGACAACTCTTGCACTTTCTGATGGTGAGCATGCAGTAAAGGTATTTGTTGTGGATGATGCCGCCAGAAGCATAAACAAAACTTATACATACAACATCGATACAAAGGCACCAAAGATCACTGACAGCAACTTTATTGTCGATGGCAGCGTTCATGCGTCAACTGTAAGCAAGAGCGACCTTGACAACATGGGTACAAAGAAAATCAGGATCTCTGCAAATGTAACTGATCTTGTTCTTGATGGAATCACCCATGTCAGTGGAATAAAGACAGTTGA
This sequence comes from uncultured Treponema sp., assembly GCA_937902445.1. Taxonomy (GTDB): domain Bacteria; phylum Spirochaetota; class Spirochaetia; order Treponematales; family Treponemataceae; genus Treponema_D. Next base: position 5,513 of record CALELJ010000173.1, read on the forward strand.
GCTTTACGATGGAAATGCAAAGGTAGCCATTACTCCTGCTGTATCTTCCGGAGTCTATACATTCGAATTCCCTAATGAAGGTGCAGCAAGGACAATCCTTACAGACGGAACTCATACATTCACAGTGCGTGCAACAGACAATGTAGGCAATGTTTCTACAGGTACTCCTATTATGGTTACCGTCGACGGAACTTTGCCAAGCGCTGCTGTAAGCGGTGTATCTCCTACTGTTACAAAGGACACGACAACATACATCAACGGTATCGTAAAATTCACAGGTACAGTATCTGATAATTCGGCTCTCGGTACATCAATCGACTTCCTTGTTGATGGTACAAAATACGGCGAATCAATTCCGGTGGATGCAGGTTTGACTTACAAGGCCTGGGAAATGTCAGTTGATACACGTGATCTTACTGATGATGTAGAACATAAATTCACTGTAAAGGTGTCGGATACAGCCGGCAACCAGACAACATCGGCCGAATACAAGGTAATTGTAGACCAGGATACTGATATTCCGGCCATTGCGTTCGCAAATCTTTCTGCCGGTGACAATGTCTTTGGTACCGACGGAAAGGACAAGATCACATTCACTGTAACAGAAGACGATCTTATCAAGTCAATCAAGGTTTATGTTGATGGCAGTACAACTGCATCTTATGTATATGAACCTGCAGCTCCAGAACTCAGCACAAAGACTGTAAGCCTCAATGTGACTGCTGCTGCAAATGATGCTGCCAAGGGTGACATCAATCTTGCAGAAGAAGGAAGCCATAAGATCAACATCGTCGTTGAGGATAACCTCCTCAGAAACGGCGACAATGCAAAGAAGACAGGTGATACACAATTCATTCTTGACAATTCAGTTCCTGATCTTTCAGAAACAAAGATCGGTGAATCTGGTCTTATCACAAATGGCGGAGACGACAAGAAAATTGTAGTTTCTCTTACCGCCCGTGACGGTTATGGACTTTCAAAGGTCGAAATAACTGACAGCATGAATGCTTCTTCAAAGTGGATTCTCACACCTGAAGCAAGCGAAATCAACAGCATGTCCCGTGACTATGAGATAAGCTTCGGTTCCGTTATCGGAACGCTTGCTGACGGAAACCACGTGATCACAATCAAGGCAACAGACCTTGCCGGCAAGACGACCCAGATCAAACGCAATGTCACTGTCGATACAGTGAAGCCAAAATTTGAAAAAGTAAGTGAAAGCGATGCGGCTGCGGCACCAAAGATTACTACAGCATCAAAAACTATTGATGCCAAAGCCTGGTATAAGTCTCAGCAGGTATCTTTGAAGGTAATGACTTCTGATGTTTCAGGTTCCGGTGTTTCAAATGTCGAATGGACGACAGATGATGCAGCTTCAGAATCTGCAGTCTGGTCAAGCCTTACAAAGGACAGCGGTACTGATGGCCTTTGGGCAGGTACTGTAACTCCTCTTGTTCAGGGTGTTAATACAATAACTGTAAGAATCACTGACCGCGCAGGAAACTCTGAATCTGCAAAGCTTTATCCTTATGTGGATACTGAAGTTCCTGCTGAAACAACTCTCGTAAAGGTTGACGATGTCGATGGCGCTGATGTTGACAGAAAGATCGTAAACGGCACAGCTGATGTTGTTGTTCTTTTGAAGGCAAAGGATACAGGCAATGTTGATGAATTCAAGGCAACAGGCATTGCTTCCGTTTCTGTTTCAAGAATCGGCGGAACTGACCTTGCGGATGTAGTTGGCACAGCTACGGCAAATGCTGATGAATTTAAGATTGTCATTCCAAAGGAAAAACTTGCAACCGGAATGGTCATCGTCAAGGCAACGGACAAGGTGGGCAACTTCCTTGAAACATCCCTCTTCCAGATGGAACTGGACAATACGGCTCCAAAGATCAAGATCAGCAATCCTGCAAGCGCAAAGACAGGTGCTGATATCTACGTAAATAGAAAGATTGCATTCTCCGGTACTTCAAGCGACAAGAACCTTGATGACTCATCAAGGCCAGTTCTTGAGTATGCCCGCTGGAATGATTCAGCTTCAGCATGGGGAGAATGGAAGACACTCTCTGTAGACTTCACTGGTGATACAACCGCCGGCACATGGACAACACTTCCTGTAAATACGGAAACTGCTTTCGTAACAGGTGCTGAAACAAAGGTTCCTGACGGAGCAAAGGTAAAGGTACGTGCAAAGATCACGGACAAGGCCGGCAACCTTAGCGATCCAGATGAAAAGGAAAATGAAAGTGATGCAAAGCCTCAGTGCGAGACAAAGGAATTCATCGTTGACCAGAATACTGACCGCCCTGTAATCAGGGTAACGTCACCAAATACATTCCAGTCAAAGAATGCAGAAGGTACTGTTGTTGACATGTCTTCTACAGTCTACGCATGGCAGAAAAACCTTACATACATCAGCGGTATCGTTACTGATGATGACGGTTCACTCACAAAGAAGGCTGCCGACAAGGGACGCCTGTACTATTCAACTCAGTCAAATCCTGATCCAGCTACAGCCAGTGCCTGGACGGAACTTGATGCTGAAAGCGGTTCATGGCAGATCAACTTTGTCAAAGAAAATGGCAATCCGGATGATGGAAAGTTCACTGTGCACTTCATGGTAAAGGACAATGAAGGTGCAGTTTATACTTCTACAGCTACAGTAAACCGTGACAAGTCAATCATTCTTACAGACGGAACAAACGAATACGGTGCAGTTGGTTCAGCCGCTCCAAAGAACGACACTACCTTCTACATCGGTATCGATAACAGCGCTCCTCTCGTATCCAATGTTGACTACACAAGATTCTCTAAAAAGAGAAACGCTGATTCTGCCGCAAACACTCTCTTTGGCGGAGACACGACAAAGTTCAAGCTCAAGCTCAAGGCAGAAGATACAAACGGTATCAAAAAGGTAACTATCTCACATGCAAACTTCGGTGCTTCAGACCCTGTTGTACTTGTGGCTGATGTTGTCGACGGTAAGGGCAACGGAACCTATAAGACTTCCGGTTACATCGACATTTCTGATACTGAAAAGTGGACAAGCGGAACTTACACATTCAAGGTGACAGCCGTTGATATGGCAGACCTTGAGAAGGTTGAAAACATTTCAATCAATATTGATAATGACGCTCCGGAACTTACAATGACTTCACCGACACAGGATGAAAGGGCAAAGCCAACAGACCCAGGTGCTCCTGTTGTTGATACTGTATGGGGTGCAAACGTAAAGGCAACTGGTGCCGTCAACGGAACAAAGAAGCTTTACTATGCAATCTCTACGACAGACAAGGTAAGACCATACATGCCTGTTGAAAATCTTGCCGACCTTGCAGCTTCTTTTGGAACAAAGCTTGAAAACAACTTCTCGGCAGAAGATAAGACTGCACTTACAAAGTGGTCTGGAAAGGATGTTGACGCTGACGGCAATTCAACTCCAAAGACAGACGGAACTGTTTCAGCAGAAAAGAAACAGAGACCTTCTTATGTGACAAAGGATAAGGATGACAAACTTGTCTACAGGGAATTCAATGAGTTCAAGACTTCAGCACCATCTTCATGGAAGCTTGCCTTTGACGGTGATGATGATCCGTCAAACATTACTACAACTCATACAAAGAAGGTGAATGACTGGCTTGTAGACCTTGGTGTTACTACAAAGCCTCTCATCGAGGATAATACTTTCACAACATATGTAAACCTCTATCTCTGGATCTGGGCAGAAGATGATGCCGGCAACGTAACTGAAAGGTCATACCCTATTGAAGTTGATCCACAGGGAAGCCGTCCAAAGATTGATGAGATTACAAATCCTGAAGTTGCAGGAACAAAGGTAACCGGAAAGGTTCGTGTTTCAGGTAGTGCAACTGATGACGTAAAGGTAAAGGGTGTCTGGCTCCAGTTCATTTCCGCCCAGCATAACCTTAAGAAGAATGCCCAGGTTGGAAGCGACTGGGACAACACTGGAAGAATCTACGGAACTACAGGTTCTGGCTTCAACTTTACCAAGGATGACCTTGATTACATGGCAGCCGCCGGAATGAAGGTATTCAAGATAAAGGACTACAAGTATGATAAGGAAGTAGACGCTGCAGGTCAGGCAGAACAGTGGATTGTCGGAACATCAACAATCAAGTCTGGTGAGACGGCATCCGATTATGCAGCCTTCGTAAAACCGGCATCTTCTTCATGGAACCTCAAGATCAATACGAACAGCGAATTTGCTCCAGTAAACAAGGAAGATTCGACACCGACAACAAACAATGTTGCCTTCCGTGTATATGCACATGACGGAGAATTCCTGAGCCTTCCAAGAGTATCTTCAATGGTATTCGATACTGAATCGCCTGAAATTTCAGGACTTACACTTGTTCAGTATGGTGGAGTTGGCGGAACTACTGTAATTGCACAGCGCGCATACAAGGAAGACATGTTCATCAACAGCAGCTGGTGGCTTGAAGGTTATGTAAAGGATGACACTGTAAGCGACCTTGATGTCCTTGGAACGGAACTCATGGTTGACGGTGAAATCAAAACAAGCGATGACTTCAAGGTAACTGAAATCCATCCGGAAACAATAGTTACTGACAAGTCCGTAAAGATTACAGCCGAAAATATTGCAGATTATGGAAGCGGTGTTGAAATTGGCAAGATCTACGAACTTGTAAATGGAGAAATCTACCATACATATAAGTTTGCCCTCAAGCTTGATACATCCGGCATTGATAAGTGCGGTATGTTCAAGGGTAAAGTTGAGGCAACTGACAATGCGGGACATAATGCTACACCGGCAAAGATCACAATCAATGTTGATAAGAATGCTCCTTCTATCGTAACAATGTATGAATACAACCAGTCTACAAGGGCTCCTGTTACTGAAATTTCCGGCGGAAAGACTGTAAACAAGAAGCACAAGTACGAAGAAAAGTACAACGTAAGTCCTCTTGTTCAGAACTCTGACGGCTATTACACATTCGGTTCTCAGGTAATGGAAGAATCCGTATCGGTTACAAAGGACGGTGTTACAACAGCCTACAACCAGTCAGGATTTGCCCGTGTCGCATTCTACTTCATGAGACGCAATTCAGGCGATGCTGAAAACAACCAGTGGCTGTACGACATCATGGAAGACAACAGCAGGATCAATGTCAAGGATCTGAGTGCTTCTGGTCTTGTATTTGAAGATGGACTTTACTGGACTGTAAAACGTGTCACACCGACTGCAACAAGAAATATTGTTAAAGGTTCCTTTGGTGATGATGTACGCCCTGATGTACGCCCAGGCAGCCTTGTAAAGATCAACGGTGCCTACTACACGACAACAGATGAATCAAATTCGAAACAGCTTGTTCTTTCCGAAGAACTTCCTGGCGATGGAACAGCTCAGATTACAGCTCTCGTTGCCAAGGCTCAGGTTGTTGACCATCTTGTTATGGAAAGCGCCGTTGACGGTACTGTAAGAAACGATGATGGCGACGGCATGGTTGAATCCGTAAAGAAGACAGGTACGACATGGACATGGGATGCTTCCGTTAATACAAAGACAATCGAAGACGGTCCTATTGAACTGCACTACGTTGTATTTGATGATGCCGGAAACTATTCTATTGGAATCGTCGGCAACAGCGAAGACTATGAAATTCCAGACGGAACAAACAGAGACCGTGTATTCTATAGAAAGGATGCAATCAACATCTGTAACAGGGCTCCTCGCCTTTCAAAGGTATTCCTCGGAACAGACCTTAACGGCGACAACAGCTATACACAGAGTGAATTTATCGAATACGACATCTTTGGTAGAAACGGCAGATTCACAACTGCTGTTGATCTTGAGACAAGATCTTACACAGGAAAGAGTTTCAGAATCAAGGACAAGCTTGCCGTCATGCCGGAATTTGTCGGCGGAAACAACATCACGAAGAGTGATCCAATCAAGGTTGTATTCAGCAATGATGCAACTAAGGATGAGAAACCTTATGTAACATCTGCTTCTCCGGTAGCTCCTGTTGAGGATCCTTTGACGACAAAGGTAAACGAAAACAAGTTGAAGCTTGTTCTTTCTGACGAAGTCAAGACTGTATGGAATGACAGAAACAACTGGGGTGCAGACAAGAAGGCTGACGCTGCGGAAATTTATGACAATCCGTCTTCAGACCTTCATGGCCTTGACTACTACATGTATCTCTATGAGTTTGAAAGCGCTGATGGTCAGCTTGGTGCTGAAAGTTCCAATGATGAAGTAAACGGCGGAATCGGTAAGCGCCAGATGTCTTTCACATTCTGGGACAACACGACTGATACTGTACAGGGTACATCAAGCAACTACTGTTACCTTAAGATCAAGGATCTCATCGTTGATGTTGTTGATACGACACCACCAGTCGTAAAGATCAACCCATTCCACTGGACAAGCAAGACTGACTGCAGCGTTCCTCTTGATGATAACGGCATGCCTCTTGGACACATCGACCTTGAAACTGCAGAACAGCCAAATCCAAAGGTTTCTGGCCAGGTTATCATCCGCGGTACAGCCTATGACAATACACGCCATGGTGGAATCTACATCAGCGATCCATCAGGAAACGAGGAGCATCAGGTTGCAAAGTTTGAAAATGGTGAATGGTCTGAAGTTACAGATGACTGGCCATCATACTGGAAGAGCTTTGAGATTACGGAAGACTACGGAATCACACAGGATGGTCATACTGTCGAATGGAAGATGGTTATGGACATGACGACATTCGGTGTTGATACAGGAAAGATTCTTACTGCCAAGGCCGTTGATGCCATGAGCAATGACTGCGGTTATCCGGGAAATGGTGTAGCCCAGACGACAGAAAAAGCTCCTACTGCAAAATACATCATGGACTTTGTTCCATACATCAAGGGTATCCGCGATGCAAACCGTTCACGCCTTGGTCGCTACCCAGTTCAGGCAGGTCAGGACATCATTGTGGAAGGTATGAACTTTGCAAAGGGTGCCAAGTATCAGGTTAAGTTCTATAACACGGCAAACGGAACAAAGCCTACAGGCAGCAGAACGGCACAGTCAGATACTTACATGCGTAATGCTGTTACTGACAGCTCTACCTGGTCAGGTACAATTGCTACAGACGGAGAAATCACAATCAAGGCTCCAAAGTATTCAGCATACTTTGAGGTCATGATTACAAAGAAGGGAACTACCGGCGATGACGCTTCTGATTATGTTGAGACAAGCAACAACAACAACCAGAACATCAAGTGGAACATCGAAGAGGGAACCCTTGACAGCAAGGGAAGACCTGAGATCATGGTTGGAAAGAACCAGTGGAACGACGACCGCTACCTTTCTGTATGGAAGGTTGGTACTACATTCGCACAATCACCTAACCCAATTAAGGGAACTATAGAAAGAATGACAAGCTCTACTACTAAGTTCCAGGCATCTGAAAGAAAGGGTAATGGACATAACGGATCATGGTATGAAGATGGAGACCTTTACGCAATTTGGGGTGGTGAAAACAACATGATTTATGATGGTGTCTTGTCTCTCCAGAAAAGATGGAAGAGTATCTGTGATAAGGATTCCGGTGCTCTTAAAACACCTGCAGCTGAAATTGATACATGTCTCATCAATGGCAGAATATTCCATGCTGTTCTCGATGATGGTTGGGCAGATGCAGAAACATTCGGTAAAGGTTTGCTCCTTGTAAGGGATGGTGAAACATTTACTGCAGATTCTGGAGCCAATAAGCTTACTATTGAACAGACAAAGGTTGATAAGGTTCGCGATCAGTTCCAGAATCCAAAGATTGCCGGATACTATGCTGGAGAAAATTCTGAAGACGTTAATGGGCGCTATCATATGTACGTAAGCTATTATGATAAGCACACTCACTGTCTTAAATACGGTAAGGTTGAATTCAGCAACAAGTGGCCGGAAAATCTTACTGAAGTCGTAGCTTCAAATAACATTGCAAACGATAAAACAGGAAACTATGTTGTAGATGGTAGTGATTCAACATCATCAACAGCTGACGTAGGTTCATTCTCTGACATCAAGATAGTAAACAATAAACCAGTTATTGTTTACTATGATAAGGGTAATAAGAAGCTTAAGGTTGCAGTTGCAGATTCTAATACTCCAACAGTATGGAGCATATCTAGCTTCAATAGACCTAGTGGCAGTGTTGACTTCGGTCGCTATGTAAGCATGGAAGTAGATAAAGATGGTGTTCATATTGTTGCACAGTCTGCTCTTGATGGTGTACTTTATTACGGTTATGTTTTGAATACAGCTTTGTCAGGAACAACAATAACAGTTAACTGGAAGAAGGTTGATGCTACAAGTTCAGTTGGACGTTGGACAGATATCAAGCTTGAAGATGCAACAAAGTCTGGTTATGCTGCAAAGCCTGTTATTACATATCAGGATGCTGCAAAGCTGAATACTATCGGTGCGGTAAAGATTGCATACATCGAGGATGTTGCAAATGGCATTTGGGAAGCAATGACAGATCCTGCTGTTTGTGAAGCATCTGACATGAAGCTGAGTCTTGCCGTTGATGTTTCTGATGGAGAAGTAAGGGATAGGTATGGAGTTGGTATAAACTCTACAGCTCTTTACGTAGACTTCCTCCGCGGAGAGTAAGCAAGGGATGGTAAAAACTAAAATGTCACAATGACACTAAAGGCCGGCAGATTAAAATCTGCCGGCCTTTTTTTATGTAGAGCCGGACCCTTCGACAAGCTCAGGGATCCTAATACAATCTCAGACCCTAATACAAGATCAGGACCCTTCGACAGGCTCAGGGACCCTGATACAATTTCAGATCCTGATACAGAGCCAGGATCCCTGAGCGAAGTCGAAGGGTCCTGCTATTTAGTTTTTAAGCCAGTCGCGGATGGCTTTTGCAAGATCCTTTCTGTCCCTGTCGCTGGACATGGCAGCATAGCTGATGTAGTTTACCGGAGGATTAGGATAGGCTGCGGCCCAGTATCTTATGTCCGTAGTCCTGTTGTCAAAGGCTTCGGAATGGAGCGTTACAGGTGCAAGGCGGCTCTTTGTTGAAAGTTCCGACTGTCCCCTGTCAGAAGTCAAATAATCTACGATTGCCTTGGTGTCCCTGTTTTTTCTGTAGACTACTGCTCCCAGAACCGGAGAAACGAGGGAATGTTTTACCGACGTGTTGTAAAGCGGAACAGGATTTGTTTCATAATATTTGATGTAGATGAAATCGTGCTTTCTGTGCTGGTCAAGGGTCATGGCATAGATTCCAACCTCGCGGTCTTCCATGAAGGATGAGCCTTCCTTGATTGTAGTATCGTACCATCTTGGGTTTATCAGTTCTTTTTTCTGCAGGTTTCTGATCTGTCCAAGAACATCCGTAAGCTTTGTGGAAAGCGTCCTTGTTTTATTCCATGTAAGTGAAACTTCATCTACAAGGCTGCTGTATTCTTCCGACCCAAGAAGGGATTCCGCAAAGGCACTTATGAAACCAAAAAGTTCATCGTCGTTTTCACCGGTGCATACCAGAGGATAAGCTGCGTATTTTTTTACTGCCGCAAGGTAATTTTCAAGTTCAGCACCAGTTTCAGGAATTTCCATTTTCAGCATTGTCCTGTATGTCTTGTACTGGGCAAATTCAAAATAGTCCATGAGCACAGGCAGAATGAAATTTCCGTTTTTACCTGTGTAGTTCTTTCTTATGTTCAAAGGGTAGATGTTGTACATCGGATCAGGGAAAGCAAAGGCTTTTTTTGAAAGTCCCTTGAGTGTTTTTCCGTCCCATGCAAAAACTACGGAATAGTTGTCTGCCTTTGACGGCGAAAGATTTTTCTCGCTGTCAAGCACTACGAATTTTGCTTTTGGACAGATTTCCTTGATCTGGTCTTCTACCACTTTTGTCAGTTCCGGAGAAATTCCGTAGAAGGCGATGGTTGTGGTTGTTTTCTTTACGAGCAGAACTGTTCCAAGGCAGGTGGCTGTCAGGAAAAGTGCTGCCGACGCGATGATGATGTTTCTTTTTGTGATGAACTTTTTCATGTTGTTTTCCGTTTTTTATTTTGTGCAGTGGTTTAAAATCCACTGTCTTATTGCTGAGGCAAATTCAGCTTTGCGTGCCTTGTCGCTGAAAGCTCCCTCGTAAATCGGAACTACCGGCTGCGATGTTGCCGCAATCCAGAACCTTATGTCGTCGCTCTGGATGTCCGGAATCCTGCAGTTTGCAAGAAGCGGTGAAAGTCCAGTTTCGTGGCAGAGGATTTCCTGACCGTCGATGGTTGTCATGGATTCCGCAAGTTTTTTTGTCCTTTCGTCCGCAGTCATGGAAATCATGCAGGTTGCAGGTGCCACAAGGGATCTCTGGTTCAAAGGTCTTATGGATGGTGTATAGAAAGAACTTTCGTTTGTGTGGATTGGAATGGTGGTGAAATTCTTCACGGAACTCATTGTGATGAGGCGGTGCTGTGAAAGGCTCATGATCGTTACGGCCGACCTGAAATTTTCTATGAGGTTTCTTGCCTCATCGTTGCCCAGTTTAAGCATGTCGGTGCTGAAAATTTCCTTCCTGTTCCAGCGGATGATTCTTGAAAGGCTTTCTTCAAGAGCCTGGTTGTTGTCCGAAAGTTCCTCTACGAGGTCTTTCATTGTTCCGTCGTAGGAAGCGATTTTTTCAACAAGAGCTTCGTATGCTTCACGGCCCTCAAAGGATTCAACAAGAACGCTCAGGACACCGAGAAGACTGTCATCGTCGCCACCGGCAAAAACAATCGGGTAGGGAGTGAACTTTTTTGAATTCTCGGCAAAGGACTCAAGGTCAACCCATGTCTCAAGCATCTTCATCTGGGTCTCTGATATGGACTGAATGGAAAGAAGGATCTCGTATCCGTCAAAAAGCACAGGAACCTGGGTGATTGTGTTTTTGCCGGCTCCCTTTCTTGTCATGGCAAAATTGGCGGCGGATATGGATGAATTTTTAATGATTGATGCATCAAAGAAATTCCTGCTGTTGTTTTTCTTTCCCGCCATTGCAGAGACATTGTCGGCACCTCGTCCCGCCGGAATGAAAAGAAGGTCTACGTTTTTTGCCTGGTATTCGGCTCTTTTGCCCGTATCAAGGTTCCTGAAATTCAGTTTTACGCTTTTGTCCAGATTCTCATTGCTTTTCTCAAGGATGGATCTGATGGCTGCCACCTGGTTTTCTGCAATTCCGTAGAATCCGATGGTGCGTGTGTTTCCTGCCCTTACTGTCATTGCTGCTGAAACTGCAATTGCAACAGCCACTGCCGCTGCGGCGGAGATCATGATGATTTTCTTTCTTGTGAATTTCATTTTACTTCCTGTCGTATCCTTTCTTAAATTTTTGTGGCTTCTAAAAAAAAAGACCCCTCAGTTTTAGCAAGGGGTCCTTGTTGCTTAAAGTTTGTCGATCAGCATCGAGCACTTTCCGCTCGGAATTGGAAGCGTCTTTTTCTTCTGGTCAAGAATGTTGATCGTGAAGTAGTAAAGCTTTTCGCTTTCCATCTGGATTTCCCATCCGCGCTTGCTCTTGTTGCTGAGAATTGTGATGAGGTTGCGCTTGAGGGAAAGTTTTTCGATTCCCATGATCTCAAGGTTTGGTATGATCCAGTCTACAGTCTTACGTGGAAGGCTGATGTTGAGACCGATGATGTTCTCGATCATAAGTGCGATTGTTGAAAGGCCTGTGTAGTGCAGGAATTTCTTCCTTGGGAATTGTATTAAGTCTTAGTAACAAAGTCAAGCG
>CALELJ010000174.1 GCA_937902445.1 uncultured Treponema sp.
CTTCATTTACGATATCTTTTACATTTACAATATTTTTGTAGCCTGCTTTTTCTGCAAGAGCTATAGCCTGTTCTACACATCTTCTTTCTGTTTAATCAACGCTCTGATTAAATTCATTCAGAACAGAAGGTGATTTTATGGCAGTTGATGAAAAATTGCAGACAGTACGCCACAGTTGTGCCCACGTAATGGCAGAAGCTGTACTCAGGCTTTTCCCTGGAACTAAAATCGCTATCGGTCCAGCCATCGATAACGGATTCTACTATGATTTTGATTTTCCAACCGACACCAAATTCACCGAAGCTGACTTCCCGGCAGTAGAAAAGGAAATGCGCAAGATTCTTGCAGGCAACCATGAATTCGTACGCAAGGAAGTTTCAAAGGCAGAAGCACTTGAACTTTTCAAGGATCAGCCATACAAGATTGAACTCATCAATGATCTTCCTGACGGCGAGACAATTTCAACATACGAACAGGACGGCTATCTTGATCTTTGCCGCGGTCCACATGTTGAAAGCACAAAGGAAATCAACCAGCAGGCATTCAAGCTCATGTCTGTTGCAGGTGCATACTGGCGTGGAGACAACACAAAGGCAATGCTCACACGCGTTTATGCAGTTTGTTTCTACAAGCCAAACGATCTTAAAGACTATCTTACAATGCTTGAAGAAGCAGAAAAGCGCGACCACAGAAAGCTTGGTGTTGCACTTGACCTCTTCCACCTTGAACCGGAAGATCCAGGCCAGGTATTCTGGCATCCAAACGGATGGTCAATGTATGTAACACTTCAGGACTACATGCGCGAAAAGATCGTAAAGGACGGCTACCTCGAAGTAAATACTCCGGCTGTAATGCCAAAGGTTCTCTGGGAAAAATCAGGACACTGGTCACACTACCAGAAGAACATGTTCACTACAGAATCAGAAAAGAAGCAATTTGCAATCAAGCCTATGAACTGTCCTGGCCATCTTGAAATTTTCAACAGCCGCTCACGTTCATACAAGGACCTTCCAATGCGCATTGCGGAATTCGGTCACTGTGTACGCAACGAACCAAGCGGAACACTCCACGGAATCATGCGCGTGCGTGGATTCGTTCAGGACGATGCACATATCATCTGTACAGAAGAACAGATTGAAAGTGAAGTAACAAAGTTCTGTAAGCTTTTGCTTGACGTTTACAAGGACTTTGGATTTGACAAGAACCTTCTTGTTAAGCTTTCTACAATGCCAGAAGACCACGTCGGTACAATCGAAACATGGCAGCAGGCGGAAGCAAAACTTGCAGCAGCATGTAAGGCAAGCGGAATGGACTATGAAATCCAGCCTGGTGAAGGTGCCTTCTACGGTCCAAAGCTTGAATTCACATTGATCGATGCCCTCGGCCGTCAGTGGCAGTGCGGTACAATCCAGCTTGACTACCAGCTTCCTTCGGCAGAAAGATTGAACGCACAGTACATCGGTGCAGACAACCAGAAGCATCATCCAGTTATGCTCCACCGTGCAGTTCTTGGATCTCTTGAACGCTTCATGGGTATCCTTATTGAAAACTACGCAGGTGTATTTCCAACATGGCTCAGCTTCGAACAGGTTGCAGTTGTTCCGGTAAGCCCTGATTTCAACGACTATGCCCAGAAGGTTTATGAAGAACTCAAGGCTGCCGGAATCAAGGTAAACGCATATCTTGAAGACGAGAACATGAAGAACAAGATCAAGGATATTTCTGTTGCACACCGCACACCATACATTCTTGTTGTGGGCGAAAAGGAAAAGGCAGAAAACACAGTAACATGCCGCTTCCGCTTCAGCTCAAAGATTCCACAGAGAACATTTGCTCTTGGGGAATTTAAAGAGTATGTACTTGATAAAATTAACACACACTTCAACGGCATCTAATTGCATTATTGATTAGCTAAAATAAAAAAACACTTCCGACAGGAAGTGTTTTTTTTTATGCAATAAATATTAAAGCTGTTTATTCATTAATAACAATTCCAGCTTCTGTTACTCCCTTCCACATGTCACCATCACTTTCTGCCCTGACATATATGAGTGAACGTAAATCCTCCTCATATGGAGTATAGTTTGTATCCAGTAATGATTTTGACCCTGCTACTGCTTTATTGAATGCTTCATCACTAAATGTGATATAGATCTTTGAAGTGGTTTCTATGTATGAATTTAAAACAAAGGTGTTTTCTGCATAGATATCTATTCTGCCACTGGCAGAGCCAATGTAGCCGTTTATTGAAACTGATTCTGAATAAGGAGCATTTGAATTGATGCAGATATCAGGGCCGTTTCCTACACAACTGTTTTCCTTGCCTGTTTCGGTACCAAATTGTATGTTGAGCAACGTAGCTAATTCACTCTTGCGAGTCTGTTCTATATATATTGCACCGCCGTTGCCGGCTGCTTTACAGCTATTGAAGATTACAGGGGAAGTTTCATCGTCACCAGAAATCACGAGACTGCCACCAAGTACATAGATTGCACCACCGTCAGATTTAGTAGCCTCGCAATTTGTAAAAGTAACGCCACTTGCAATTGTACATCGGCCGTCTATCATAAAAATCGCTCCACCGGCAGTTGCGTAACTGTTCTTGAAATTCTCGAAGTTAACATTTCCTGTTACAGTAAGATTTGCCGCTGATCCGCTTACATTAAATACAGAACCAGCTGCCTCTCCCGTAAACGTGATGGGTGCCTTTTCTGTTCCGTAGATGATGACTTCATCACTGACGATGTTAAAGCATTCCTCTTGTGAGACAGTGATTTTTGTCGCACTGGTAGCCAGAAGGAGAATTTTTCGGCTGTTGTTCAAATCAATCATGCTGCCAGCAGTGTATTCACCGGAAAGTAAAAATACCTGAGTACCTTTAAATGGCATTTCTCCAATAGCTTCTTTTAGTGAAGTCCAGTCAGAACACTTTATGGCAGTAGTTAAATCATACTCACTGTAAGCATCAGGAAGAGATAATGTCTCCTCCATCTTAGGATCTTCATGGACAATTTCTTTGTCTTTCAAAGGATCGTCATCAGGATCGACTTCTGGAGTTGTGATCTGTCCCTTGTCTCCTTCGCCTTCGATGACTTCTTTGTCTTTTTCTGTTTCCTGCTTTTCTTCTCCCTCTGTGACTTCAGGTTCTTTTTCCGCATCCTTCTCTGGTTCCTTTGGCAGGAATTCATTTTCAATTTTAAGGGTGAGGGTAAGCTCTGCTACTTTGTCAGCGAGAATCTCAACAGTGTCTTTTGCCTGTGCATAGACATGCTGCTTTCCGTCGATATTGGCATAGCATTTGCAATGAACGATGTAGGCACCAACCTGAAGTTCGCTGAAAACAATTTCGGCACCTGGAGTTCCGTCTTTCTGATCAACTGTATTGCCTTCAGAATCGATCACGGAAACAGTATAGGACAGATTGTATTTTTCACTGGCGGAAATATCTCTCGTCTCAGAATTTTCTTCCGGCAGCCGGATTGAAATGGAACCCGTTTTGCTATCAAGGTTAAGGCCGGAACAAGACAGAATCAAAAAAGAAATGATAGCCGCAATAAAGAGTCTGAAGAATTTCATAAAACACTCCGTATAAAAAACATCTTAAAAAGATTCTAAAGACCGATAAAATTCTCACCACATATTATATTGTAAAATCTTCGAAAAAAAAATAATTAAATTAAAAATCGTTTTAGTCCGCAGCTTTCTTTCGTCTTTTGGAAAAATCCATGGTATAATTCTGTCATGAAAATTTCTGCATTTATTATGGCAGCCTTTGCTTCATTTGTTTTGTACTCATGCTCATCCTGCCCGGACAGGGACTGCCTTGCTGTATATAACCGCCAGATAGAGAGGCAGCTTGTTCATCCTGATCCTACGGTTGAAAAATGCGCCTTCGACATGAAATATCTTAAACGCAAAAACAAGGCCTTCTACACCACAAGAAAAAAATCGCCATATAAAGTCATCAATGGCCTTGATATTTCCCGTCACCAGGGAGAGGTTGATTTTGATCTGCTGAGGGAAAATGGCTATGAGTTTGTCATCCTCCGCCTTGCCTACAGACGTTATGGATACGAAAGCGGAAATCTTGTAAAGGATGAAAATTTCGACCGTTATTATGAGGATGCAAAAAGGGCTGGATTTAAAATCGGCGTCTATGTTTACAGCCAGGCCATCAACGATGAGGAAGCTCTTGAAGAAGCAAAAATCGTGATCGACAATCTTACGCCTGACATGCTTGATCTGCCGGTCGTCTATGATCCTGAATTTGTTTTTTATGATGAAGCCCGCACTGATGAAGTTGCCGAAGAAGTTTTCTGCCGCAACACGGAACTGTTTTTCGACGAGATCGAGAAGGCTGGTTTCAAGACAATGCTCTATGCCAACCTGATGTGGAAGTTTTTTGTCTTCACTCCGGAACTGCTGAACAGATACGAGATGTGGTTTGCCCAGTATTCGAAAAAACCTACGTCACCCTATAAGTTTACTTTCTGGCAGTATTCAGGCGGAACAAAAATCGACGGCGTAGAAAAGCCCTGCGACATGAACGTCTGGTTTGTTCCGCTTGAAAATGAAACTGACGGGGTTAGGCAAGAATCAGATGAAGTCCAGATAGAAGTGCAAGGAACAGAAGGTTCATTGCTGTGAAAAGAATGAAGTACTTTCCGCGTCTGTCGTGGTAGTTTCTTGCAATCTGCTTGAATGAAATGAGGCTTGCCATCGAGGCGATGAGTGTTCCAAGACCGCCCAGGTTTGTTCCGATGAGAAGGGCTCGGGCATTGTCGGTGAAACATGAAAGCAAAAGGGCTGCCGGAACATTGGAGATTATCTGGCTTGCAAAAATGCTGAATCCAACTTCATGGCCGTTCAGCGCGTTTGCTATGAGATCCCTTGCCTCGTTCATGTTCTTTATGTTTCCTGTGAAAATGAAAAATCCGATGAACGTCAATAGAAGTGAATAGTCTACGTCCTTTAGAAGTTTTCTGTCCGAGATTGCATAGGATGCAAGGATGACCGGAAAGATTACAACAGCCGGAATCAATTTTCCAACGCACAGAAGGCAGAGAAGAAAGGCTGCGGTGTTTACCACCCACATTTTATTTTTTCCGCTGGCATCTGGACTATGGTCGTCTGCCTTGCTTGCAGCGGGTGAAAGAGTTCCGCCTCTGGATTTAAAATGAAGGCAAACAACACAAAGCAAAAGCAGTACAAAACTTGCCGCTGTATATGGAATCATTGTCTCAAGGAACTGGGCAAAGGAAAGTCCGTAGTGGGAGTAGATGTAGAGGTTCTGCGGGTTGCCCATCGGAAGGCTCATGCTGCCGAGGTTTGCCGCAAGAGTCTGGAGGACGACGGTAAAAAGCAGAAGATTTTCCAGACCGCACATCTTTAAAGTGATGATTGCCAGAGGAACGAAAACGATGAGTGCAACATCATTTGTAATCACCATGCTGAAAAAGAATGGCATGAAAACAAGGACTGAAAGAATTCCAGGGGATGAATGAAATTTTCCAAGAAGATATTCCGAGCATTTTTCGAAGGCCCCGAGTTTTCTGAAACCGGCCATGACAGCCATGAGACAGAAAAGAAGCATCAGGGTGTTGAAGTCGATGTATGAAAGATATTCCTTTGAAGGGTGAACGATGAATGCAGAAATGACTGCAAGAATCCATGCGGCGCTGAGCACCGTTTCTTTTTTGATGAATGCGATGATTTTGTTGGTCATAGTGGGAGAATATTATTCTCTTTGCAATGTTTGTTCAATTGCGTTTTATTCTGCGTTTCATTCCGCCACTAGTTCCTTTTCTTCTGCCAGTGTAAGGAGATCGACCAGGGGGATGGTGTAGGTTTTGTTCCGTCCGGCTGGGGATGCAATGGTGATTTCCACTTTGCTTGCCTCAAGGTCATCGGCAAGTTTTTCTCCATAAACAAGTGCAACAAGGTCCTTGTATTCTGATGACGACATTTCTTCACCGGTGACAACAGGTGCCATGAAAAGATCCATGACGCTCTTGAATTCCGGTCCAAGGGACACGAAAGTCCCCCTCAAGAATCCGTTCAGTTTCTCAAGCGGTTCGGAAAGCGAGATCATGCCACCGGAAATGTTAGCCTTCGACACGTCCGAGGCGATACCGGTGAATACAGGGGCCACAAGGCAGATCACGCCGAGGAACAC
>CALELJ010000175.1 GCA_937902445.1 uncultured Treponema sp.
CCTCGGCCTGAATTTTGGCGACGGCGGCATTCGCTTCGGCTTCGATGCGTGCGCGTTCAGCCGTTGCTTCCTGCTCCATCGTCTTCTTTGCCTGCTCGATCTCGGCCTGCAGCTTGTTTTGCGCGGCGACCTGCTTCGCTTCGACAGCGTTCGTGAAGGCGTCGGAGAAGTCCATGTTTTCGATCGCGGTGTCGATCACTTCGATGTTGTAAGCGCTGAGCTGGTCGTGCAGACGCTCCTCGATCTCCTTGGAGAGCTTGTCGCGGTTGGCGATCAGATCCTCCGCCGTGTAGAGCGCGGTGAAGGTCTTGACGGCCTTCTGAATGCGGGATTCCATAACGACGGTGTAGTAATTCGAGCCGATCTCCTTGTAGATCGTCTGCGCGTTTTCCTTATTGATCTGATAGTTCAGCGAGTAGACGATCTCGACTTCCTGAATGTCTTTCGAGAAGCAGCTCATGGTGACGAGCGCCTTCTGGTTACGGTTGTCCATGCA
This sequence comes from uncultured Treponema sp., assembly GCA_937902445.1. GTDB lineage: Bacteria > Spirochaetota > Spirochaetia > Treponematales > Treponemataceae > Treponema_D. The sequence goes on from CALELJ010000175.1 coordinate 497, forward strand.
GACGACTTCCTGGAAGGGCAGCTTGAAGTGTACGCCGGCTTCGAGCGTCGTGTCCTCGACGTGACCGAAGGTGGTCAGAATGCCGGTGTGACCGGTCGGGACGGAGGTGATGCACCCGAAGATGATCACGACGAGCCCGATAAGGCAGAGCGCCTGCCGCTTGCAGAGGTACCACGATTTACCGTGTGCGCCGAGCAGGACGAACAGAAAGATGACGGCGATGAGAGAGAGAATGATCCAGGTCATTGGTGTAATACTCCTTTTTATTTTCGCGGCTCGCGGCCGCTTTTTGTTTACAAAAATATTATATCGGAATTTCCGGCGGAATTTCCGTTTATCCTGATGATTCTGAAAAATACGATGACCTTTTGAAATTCGCAGACATGGCAAAACTTGAGGCAAAGAAAAAGGGAAAAAACAACATCACTGCTTTCCAGACCCTCATGCAGGAAAAATTCCTAAGCAAGCTGAACATCGAAACAAAACTTTCAAAGGCCATGGTTGAAAAGAACTTCCAGCTTTATTACCAGCCGCAGTTCTATACACAGTCGGAAAAACTTCGTGGCTTTGAAGCTCTCCTCCGCTGGCATGATGACGACCTTGGCTGGATAAGTCCAGAGCAGTTCGTTCCGCTTGCTGAAGAAACACACCTTGTAATTCCTTTGGGAAACTGGGTAATCGACACAGCCCTGAGAACACTTTCAGAATGGGAACAGCGATTTAATTTTGACGGAATCATGTCGGTCAACGTTTCACCTATCCAGTTCTCGCAGGAAGATTTCATCAGCAAATTCCTGAAGAAAATTGATTTCTACAAAATCAATCCACGTCATCTTGAAATTGAGATTACGGAAGGTGTCCTCATTGAAAATGTAGACAGTGTAATCTCAAAACTCAATGAAGTTAAAAATCTTGGAATCGGAATTTCTCTCGATGACTTCGGTACAGGATATTCATCATTGAGATACCTGCAGATGCTTCCACTCACGACACTTAAGATTGACAAATCTTTCATCAAGAACATTGCGACGGATTCAAAACTTACAGAAGGCATCCTCACTCTCGTTTCAAAGATGGGACTTGATACGATCGCAGAAGGTGTTGAACGTGAAGAACAGCTTGACCTTCTCAAGAAGTTCAACTGCAACACAATTCAGGGATTCCTCCGCGGAAAACCAATGCCAAAAAATCTATGCGACAGACTTCTTGGCGGTGACCTGAGCGCAATTCTTACGATTGCAAATTCATAAACCGATTTTATATTCGACATAACGGACACGGCCATTTTTTACAGCATCTCTTATCTGCTTTTCGTGTCCGTTTAGTTTGCTTTGCCCTGTCTTTATCTCAATAAAAACAACCTCATCAATTTCTTTGCCTTCCGCAATGCCGGGGAAAGCAACGTAGTCCACAGGCTTGCCAAGGAAACTCACATCACCTGGATTGCACGGGAATCCAGGCAGGTATGGAGCAAGCTGTTCCGCAACCTGACCGCCTATTACCGCCCTGCTTTTTTTCACCGCATCAAGTCTGTGTTTCTTTATGGAGTTTTTGTCGATAACCTTCTGGACCAGACGTCCGACTATGGTTCCGCATATGAAGACTGCCACTGTAACCCCGACTATCACCAGATGGTTTATTGTTAAAATATCGTGCATAGACTATTATTATAGCAGTATCGAGGTTTTTATGAACAGAACAAGAATAGCAATACTTGCCACCATTTTTTCATTTCTTCCATTTTCATTTTTTGCTGAGGATTTCAAGACAGACGGAACTCCAGTCCGACTGGCATTCAAATACAAGACAGGTGACATGTACCGCATTCTTTCAACTGTAGACGAGGATGTTTATGTGAATCACCTCATAAGCCATCATTCCGTCATAGTGAACCGCGTTACGGCCGAAGTTACCGGTGTTGAAAAAGATGGAAGCGGAATCCACGACTGCACATTCATGACCACAGAAGACTCAACCGGATCATACACAGGATCAAAATTTTCCTATGGAGAGGAATACAAGAGCATTTTCACAAGGGATCCCCAGGGAATCTATACAATAAGTGACGAATACTTCATGCCGACAGTCCGTGATGTTCCGGTGTTTCCTGACAGGGAAATTTCAGCAGGAGAAAAATGGACCGCAAAGGGACACGAGGCTCACGATTTGAGGAGAGGTTTTGACATCACCAGGCCTTACAAAGTTCCATTCAACGCTGAATACACATATCTTGGCATTCAGGAAAAAACCGGGCTGCATGTCATCAATGTAAAATATACGCTTTTCATGGAAAGTCCAAAACCAAAGAGCATGTCTTCAATGGCGGAATATCCGGCAGTCACAAAGGGCTATAGCGACGAAATAATCTATTGGGACAACGAAAAAGGAGCTATCGACCATTATACGGAAAATTTCAGAATCCTGATCGAATCTTCAATAGGAAACATCTATGAATTTTCCGGAAAGGCAAAAGCTGAGGTAACGGAATTTGCAAGAACAGGAACAAACGAAAACGTCGAGAATGTCCAGTCACAGATTGATGGTCTTGGTCTGAAAAACGTTACTGTCACAGCCGGAGAAAAGGGACTTACAATTGCGCTTGAGGACATAAAATTTGAGCCTGACAGTGCAGTCCTTATGGAAAGCGAAAAAATAAAAATCCAGAAAATTGCGGAAATTCTTGAAGCGTGGCCAAACAACGACATCCTCGTCTCAGGCCATACCGCCCTGGCCGGAACTGAAAAAATGCGTCAGCTTTTAAGCGAGGAAAGAGCAAATGCTGTCGCCGACTATCTCATAGATCTTGAAGTCAGGGACAGATTCCATATCTTTACCCAGGGATTCGGTGCAAAAAGGCCTGTAGCCTCAAATAAAACGGAAGCAGGCAAAGCAAAAAACCGCCGCGTTGAAATCACAATCATGGACAAGTAACATACTGGGCCATAGCTTCGACTTCACGGCCACCGCGAATGCTTTCTTCCAGGACAGCAGTAATCTTTACCTTTACTACTGTTCCCTGAGGAATAGGTCTTTCACTTTTGAATTCAACATGAATGAAATTGTCCGTCACCGCGTGGAACACATTTGAGGCAGTAAGACCAAGACGTATGGAGCGGCTGTTTTCTACCACGGCATCAAAAGTTCCGTCGATGCAATTTCTTATAAAATCAATTTTGCCATTCACCGCATACTGGGAAAGCACCTTCACACGTTCATTTTTTATACGCTCCGGAATCTGCGGTTTCATATCCTTGGCGGCTGTTCCAGGGCGGGGAGAATATGGGAAGGCATGAATCCATGCAAAATTACTTTCATCACAAAGTTTTTCTGTAAGTGCAAAATCTTCATCAGTTTCACCTGGAAAACCTGCGATAATATCACAGGAAATAAAACATCCAGACTTGTATTTTCTTAAAAGCTGAACCGCATTTGAAACGTGCTCAACCTTGTAGGGCCTGCACATTTTTTCAAGAATGAAATCACTCCCGCTCTGTATGCTCAGATGGAAGAAAGGCTGTACACGAGGGCTTGAAAGTATGCTGCAAAGATCTTCCGTTACATGCTGGGGATAGAAACTTGACACACGGAACTTTACAGTCTGCGTTGCTTCAATCAGCAGTTTCAAAAGAGATGCGAATGAAAAAATTTTTCCGTCGGAATTTCTGCCGGCGTACTGGCTCAGATTGACTCCGGTAAGAACAATTTCCACAGCTCCATTTTTTTCAAGTTCAACAGCACGAGCTACAACGTCATCCACATCAAGTGAAACTGATTTTCCACGCGCAAGATGGATCCTGCAGAAAGAACAGTTGTTGTTGCATCCGTCCTGGATTTTCAAAGATGCTCTTGAATGCTTCTCAAATACAGGCGTAAACAGAGTGAACTTATCCAACGTGATTTTTTCTTCTGGAGATTTGTAATTGGCTATAAAGTCATCCAGAGTTTTCTTTCCAAGAAGATTTTTATCATAGTCAAGAAGTCCTCCGGCAGCTTCTTCCGCAATTTTTGACAGAAGATATTTTTTCTGTCCCGGAAGAATGACTATCCGCTTTTCATCCATGAGGGTTATCTGGTCACCATCAAGTTCAGCATAGCACCCGGTGACTATGACGGCAGCTTTTGGAAATTTTTCAAGCAGCAGCCTGATGATACGGCGGGCCTTCTGTTCAGCCTTGCAGGTTACAGTGCATGTATTTATTATGCACAATACAACACTGTCGGAGGGTTCCGTAGAAGCTGAGACAGAATCAAGATCAATATTAAAACCGGCGTTGGAAAAACAACGGGCTGCACCTTCAGTTTCATCCTGATTCAGTCGGCAGCCCAATGTTTCAAAGTGAATTGTTTTTTTCATCTACTACTGAATGTGAGACTTGCAGTTGTTCTTTCCCCTGATTGCATCATAATGTGATGAATTGAGTGCAAGGGCCTTGTCATAGGCAACAATTGCGTTCTGCCAGTCTCCGTTCATTTCTCTGGAATAACCAAGTCTTGTCCACCAGTGGGCACTGTGTGACGGCTCAAACTTTACAGCGGTAGAAAAAGCAATGTCGGCATGTTCATACTTTGCCTGGCGGATATAGATCTCACCCATGTAATAGTAGGCAGTTCCAATTCTTGCAGCTGCTTCCGAAGAATTGGCTATATAGCGCTGGAACATGGCAAGCGCCTCGTTGTTCTTTCCAAGATAGTACTTTGCCTCTCCAAGAACTTCCATCAAGCGAATATCATACTGGTTGATTTTTCTGGCTTCTGTCGCACGCTGTTCAGCTTCATTGTACTGTTTGTTTGCAACCAGGGCCCAGCATAGAACGGCATGGGAATCCATATTTGTAGGATTTGCCGTAATTTCTTCCTCACAGATGGCGATGGAATCCTTGTAGTTTCCCTCACGATAAAGCTTGAGGGCATCAGGCTTGCCAGACTGTGCATAAAGCGAAGAAACAAACAAAAACGAAATTACAACTGACTTTATAAAACTAAACTTTTTCATATCTACCACTTACTCAGACATTGTACATTTTCCGGAAAAACTTGATCCTGGCTCAAGAACCACCTGTGATGAAGTAATATCACCTTTGACTGTGCCTGTAGATGTCACGTAGACAAGCTTTCTGCCATTGACGTTGCCAGTCACCTTGCCTCTGATCAGGACTCTTTCAGTCGAAATATCAGCATTCACGACAGCATCAGTATCAATGAGTAGGTCGCTGGTTGCCTCTATGACACCATTCATTTTTCCTTTTATCATGAAAGGTTTTGCAATCTTATGTTTCCTGTAAAGGAAATGTCAGAAGCCATTACTGTATCGAAATCTTCCTCTTCTGTATCAAAACCTTTTGAATCTTTTATATCGTACATTGTTCTATTTTATTAAGTAATCTTTTTGAAGTCAATCGGCGGAAGTAAATGCTTTTTAGATGCCGACGCCTTTCTGAACTTCCGCCGCAAGAATTGCGGGGGCAATTCTTGTATAGGCTGCTTTGTTATTTTTGGGCGGAAGTTTTAGCTACTTAGATGCCGGTGTCTTTCCGAACTTCCGCCGCAAGAATTGCTGGGCAATTCTTGTATAGGCTGCTTTGTAATTCCCCGGGCGGAAGTTTATGCGTTTTAGATGCCGGTGCTTTTCTGAACTTCGGTGCTGACTACGGCTTCAAGCCCTGACTATTTATTTACCAACACTTTTAAAATAAAAAAAGCTTAGTAAGTTATTACTAAGCTTTACGCCCCTTACTGGGCTTGCCCTCTGGGCCGGCCTACGTCAGCTCCTCCCTCGCACCTGCTCGGCGCTGACTACGGCTTCAAGCCCTGACTATATATTTACCTGCACTTTTTAAAATAAAAAAAGCTTAGTAAGTTAATACTAAGCTTTACGCCCCTTACTGGGCTTGAACCAGTGACACATGGATTAACAGTCCATTGCTCTACCAACTGAGCTAAAGGAGCATCGATTTCTCGAAGATGTTCATATATTAATTAATTAGAAAAAAAATGTCAATAGTATAATCTGAAAATTAAACTTTTTTTTCGGAAAAAAAATCCGTGCAACCATGGCATGAAAAGTTCCGGGGGAAATACCCCAGAAGTTCTCCACATCATGGATGCACGGTTTTCCGTCTATTCAATCTTATTTCTGAAGAATGAATTCAACACGGCGGTTCTTCCAGTTGACATCGCTGTTCTTGCGGTCTGCTACTGGTTCAGTACCACCCTTACCTTCAGAAGAAAGGCGGGAATCCTTTACACCAAGCTTGACGATCTGATTCTTTACGTATTCTGCACGTGCTGTAGAAAGTGGAATAAGTTCCTTTGTTTCTTCATCGGCATTGTCAGTAACACGGTTTGCATGTCCTACAACAGTAACCTTATAATCCTTGAACTTGTTGAGGATTTCTGCAACACGCTTGAGGATACGCTGGTTGTTGTCAGCCTGTGCCTGTGTGATACCCTTTTCCTTCACGTTGCCCTTTGCATCAAGCTTCTGAACACCGAAGTCTGCGGCATTGGCACGGAAGATGATTGATGGAATCTGCATCTTGAGCTTATCACCATCCTGAATGATAAGAACGTCAACATTGATGACACCCTTGAATGTAGAATGCATTCCAAGTTCATCATATGCCTCAAGAATATATGGATAGTCTTCAGCAGACTGAACGATTTCACCATTGTTACCACGACCATCCCAGACAAGGCGTTCTGTCATGACAGTTTTACCCGCAGTCTTCCAGAATGGGCTCAATGGTTTCTTTTCATCCTTGATAGGATTGTAAATTGTGAAAGACCAGTTCTTGAGTCCGGCAACAGACTTGCACTTGAGCTGAACAAAGAGGTCGTCATCATTGCCGTCATTGTCAGGACTGAAGTATGCAGGAGCAGTCTTTACACTGAGAACAGGAGCCTGTGTCGTACAGATGAACTTTGAAGTCTCCGCATCAACAATATTACCTTTCACATATTCAATGTGAAGCTTACCGCTGAAAATTCCTTCAGCAACATTTCCATCAGCTGTATCACCGGCCCAGTTGATTGTTGCAGGAAGGTTTTTCTGATCCTTGTCAGAGAACTGCTTTACGCTTGTTCCCTTCTCATTTACAACATCGAACTTCCATGAAGCAATTCCTTCGGCAAGTGATGTCTTTATGTCAAACTTCTGGACATCGAGAACAGAATCTCCGTTAGGAGACATTCCCTTGAGTTCAGCAGTCACATAGGCGATTACAGGTCTTGCATCAACTGTGATTTCATCAATCGAAGCACTTCCCTTGTTTCCGGCTACATCAGAAGCAAAAACAACAAGTGAGTACTTTCCGTTGGCAACCTTATTTCCGTTGTCATCAGTTCCGTCCCAGTCAAAATTCTTTGCACTGTCATTTTCCCATGTGATTGTCTTAACTGCCTTTTTCTTAGAATCACGGATTTCAGCAGTCCAGAGTTCTTCCTTAGTAGACTTCTCAACCTTTACAGGAAGAATTTTCTTTGTGCTTGTTTCTTCAGGAGAGAACACAACATAAGGAACACTGAGATCAATTGCAGGAGCTACAGAGTCCAGGATGAGTTTTCCGGATTCAGCAGAAGCCTCAGTACCACTGTTTGCAACAGTCTTGATCTTTACAATGTAATCTCCGTCAGCACATCTTGTTCCGTTGTCAGAAAGACCATCCCAGATGATCGATGAAGGAATCTTTCCCTCGCCCTTGAATGTCTTAACGGCATTGCCCTTTGAAACAACCGAAACTTCATAAGACTTGATTCCGCTTGAAGCATTTACGACAGGAGTAATTGTAACCTTATCCTGAACTCCATCACCGTTTGGAGAGAAGGCATTTGGAGATACTGAAACAGCAAGTTCTGTCTTGCTTGTATCAAGAGTGAATTCTGAAGTTTCAACAGTTCTTTTGTTTCCTGCAAGCTCAGTAACCTCGAGAACGTACTTGTACTTGTTATCCTTAAACTGACCGTCTTCACCAAGACCATTCCAGTCTACAGTCGATGGAAGATAAGAACCAAAGTTGTACTGCTTTACAACCTTTCCCTGTGGATCAACAATCTTTCCAACCCAGTTTTTTGGACCTGTGAAAGAATTTTCATTGCCCGCCTGCTGG
>CALELJ010000176.1 GCA_937902445.1 uncultured Treponema sp.
AATGAACATCCATACCTTCAATTCCGGCCTGAGCTATCTTGAGGATATGAAGGCAAACACAGATCTGCTTTTGATAGACATGCAGATGGGACTTATGAGCGGTTTTGAAACTGCCCTTGAGCTTAGAAAAAAGAACCAGACTGCGGTGATATGTTTCTGTTCCGCAGTAGTGACTCCCCAGACGGAACATTTTGAGGTTTCTCCATACCGCTATATCCTTAAGAACGAAGACAAGGAAAAAATTGCCCGTACAGTCGATGACCTTCTTCTTGAAATGAAGCGCAGGAAGCAGCAGAAGACAATTGAGGTTGTTTCCGACGGAAAGGCGACCATGATTCCTGTTAACGATATTCTCTATATCGAAAAGGCAAAGCATGGATGCAGCATCATCCTTTCGAAAAACTCTGCCATCTATTCAGACGGAGGAAAAATCATCTCCAGGGAAAAACTCGCGGCCCTTGCAGAGGAACTTCATGATGAAGGTTTTGCAATTCCGCACTCAAGTTACCTTGTGAACATCAAGCGGATAGTCAGTATTTCCAATGATGAGATCATCCTTGAATCCGAACAGCGCATTTCGGTTTCAAGATCATGCAAGGAAAATTTTCATCACGAGTTCTCCAAATTCTTCAGTAAGAAATACAGACGCGGATAAAAATATCGTGAATTTTATAATATGACATTAGGTGTCATATTATGGTTGCTATACTGTGTTCATGACAAAGGGGAAATCCCAGATCAAAGAACAGGAGTTGATTATGAACTACGATGTAGTGACACTTGAAGAAAAGAAAATCCTTGGAGTTTCGGCAAGAACTGGAAATGCCAGACCTGACATGCAGTCGGTGATAGGTGGACTCTGGCAGGATTATTACGGAAAAGGACTGAATGTTTCCATCAAGAACAAGGTCAGCGAACATGCCTATGGAATATATTCAGATTATGATGCCGACACCTATCAGGTTACAGTTGGGGCCGAAGTAAGCCGATTTGAAAATGATGGTGGTCTTGCGGAAGTGGTCATTCCGGCCGGCAAATATGCCCACTTTCATGTATTTGGTGATCAGGTGACTGCCGTTGCCAATGCATGGGCAGAAATCTGGAAAACGGAACTCAAGCGTACCTTTACCGCGGACTTTGAGGAATATGTTGCCTTTGATGGTGTGAACGCGACAGTTGAGATCTATGTTGCCATCGAAGGGTGACCGGAAATAATCGCAAGGAATCTTTAATGACCGACAGACTTTTTCAGATAACATATGCTTTGATGAGCGGGGAGACCGTGACATGTTCCCAGCTTGCGGAACGTTTTGAATGTTCCGTAAGGACAATCATGCGTGATATCGAAAAGCTGTCGCTTGCCGGTGTTCCAGTCTACATGAACCGTGGAAAAGGTGGTGGAGTTGGAATCCTTGGCGATTATGTCATCGACAAGGATGTCTTTTCTGAGGATGAAAAAAAACAGATTCTGGTTTCAATGCAGGCTCTCAACGAGACCAGTTTTGGAAGTGAAAAGGAAACCCTTGAAAAGCTGAAGGGCCTGTTTGGAAAAAATGAGACCGACTGGCTTGAAATTGAATTTTCCAGATGGGGATGTCCAGGTAAAATAGAAAAGTATTTTGAGGAACTGAAAAAAGCCGTGCTTTCCTCAAGTGAAGTGAAGATCAAATATGCGGCAACTGGTAAAGCATCATCGCTGCGTGTGGTTCAGCCTGTAAAATTATGCTACAGAAGCAACTCATGGTATCTTTATGGATATTGCCTTCTTAGAAATGATTTTAGATTCTTTAAAATTTCCAGGATCATCGACCTGAAAACTACGGATAAAAAATTTACAAAACCAAAGGTTGGAAGGGTATTGAATGAAATCTATGAACAGGCCGGGAAAAAAATAAAAGTCAAAGTCAAGATAAAGAAAGAGGCGGTCTATCGTGCTGTTGAGGAACTTCCCGTCATAAGACATTACAGTGATGGCAGCGTGCTTTGTGAATTCGAAGCTGATGATCTGAACGGAATCGTGAACTACATTTTGTCTTATGGATGCAATGCGCTCATAAAAGGTCCCGATGAAATCAAAAAGCTCATTCTTACGGCAGTTGAAAAAATGCATGAAAACTATTTTGGAAGCAGAGAATGATCCGACTGCTTTCGGTTAAAAAAATCATGCTATCTTAAAAAATATGTTATAATTAAGTATAATCTGAAATGCCACTATAAAAAGGAATGAGATGATCAATGGAACAAGAAGACGATAAAACTGTAATGCCATATAATCGCGAACTCTTCGAAAACATGTCCTATTTTGCTGATGCGGTGTGGGAGATTAATGTTGAGTCACGGACCGTTCACGTTTTGTTTGACAGGTTTTACTCCGATACGACAGGCAAATCTTTTTCCCTTGAGACAACTCAGGAACAGCTTTCCTTATCCTGCCATCCAGATTATTTTGATCTGATGCATTCATATTATGAAACTGAATTCCTTAAGTCGTTGAAAAAATCATTTTCATACGAGAATAAATATTTCATCAACGGAACTTACCACACGATGCAGTGCGTCATGACTCCTCTTGCTGATGAGAATGGCATCAATAAAATTGTCTACGTAACAACCCGCGATATCCAGTCCATAATCGATGAGAGAAACCGGATTGAAAAAGATTATCAGGATGAATATCAGAACATAAGCAACTGTCTTAATGCCGCAAATCTTGGTCTCTGGAGTTTCATTCTCAAGGACGGAACTCCAAAATTTCATATTGATTCGACTACCGCAAAAATTGTTGGTGTCGAGGAAGGCCTCCATCCGGAAGACAATTATATTTTCTGGTATGACAGAATTGAAAGTGAATACATTCCAAAAGTTCTTGAATGCATAAACAAAATGCTCAGCGGTAAACCTGCGGAAGTAATCTATCCGTACAATCATCCCGTCCGTGGAAAAATCACTGTGAGATGCGGAGGAATCCTCGATAAAAATCATAAAGGCAGGGGAGTCAAGCTTCGTGGATATCATCAGGATATAAGCGAATATAATGATAAGCTTCTCAAGGAAATTGAACTTTCCAATGCGCTGCTTTGTAATTTCCATTCGGTACTTTCCATTAATCTTGTTGAATGCACCGTGAAAGTTCTGTGGGACCCAAATGACATATATAAAACTTATGTTGATGAAAACGCAATGATGCCCTTTGAGTTCAATTCATTTGAATATGACATAACTCCTGCAACTCTCGGAATTTTCAGAAATTTTACTTCAGTGCAAAAGATGCGGAAAATACTCAATGGAAAACGGTTGTACTCGGCGGAGATTGAAACAGTTCCCAATGGCTGGCTGAGGATAACCATGATTCCGTCTTACATAAATAAAGAAGGAATTCTTGACCGTGTTGTTTTTCTGACTGAGCATATAGACAACGAAAAGAAAGAGGAACTGAAAAGAACAAATCTCTTGAAGGAGACAATGGAAAAAGAAGACTATGAATTCTATTCCTTAAAGTCCATTGCTTCTGCTTATCTGTCCATGCATCTTCTCGATTTCAAAACAAATGAATTCCATGAGATAAAGGCATCTGAGAAAATCAGTGATTACATTCAGCTGTATAAGGACTCTCCAGTTCAGGATCTTCTCTGGGGAATTTTACGGCATAGAGTTTGTGCTGCACACAGGGAAGAGGCTGTCAAGTTTGCAGATCTTTCTACTCTTTCTGAAAGGATGAACGGCAAATCGGACATCTCTCTTGAGGTTCTCAATGCAGAGGATCTGTGGGTTCGCTTTACTTTTGTCCGTGATCAGTCTGAATCGGATGTTCTTTCAAAAGTCGTTTTCATATCAAAGATAATTGATGATGTAAAACGAAAGGAAGATCATCTTGTGCTCATGTCCAATACAGATGAGCTTACCGGTTTGTATAATAGACACGCCTATGAGAATTTTGTCCAGAAAGTTGAGGATGAAGGTGTTGCTGAAAATTTGTGGCTCATGGGTGTGGATGTCAACGGCCTCAAGGTGACAAACGATACAAAGGGTCACAAGGCGGGCGATGAACTGATAGTCGGTGTTGCGGGAATATTGAATTCCGCCATCTCTTCGTTTGGTAATGTTTACCGCGTAGGTGGTGATGAATTTATCGTGATTCTCTACGGAACTGAAAATGAAATTTCCGGCTGCCTCGACCGTATGCAGGACAATAGAAAGAAGTGGCATGGTGAATATTCCGATTGCCTGAGCTTTTCAAAGGGACTGGTTTCTTCACGGGAACTTCCTGATGCAAGTCTGGCGGAACTTGAAAAGGAAGCGGACAGGCGGATGTATGAAGATAAACGTGCATATTATTCAAGTTCCGCCGGGGACAGACGCGGATCAAGAACTGGATCCAGAAAATAAAATCCAAAGGTTTATATATGTTTGAATTTCTACAGTGTGCAAGAATGCAGATTGCTTGTCTTTTGATTCTGCTATTTTTAAGTCATGATTTGTTTAAGGAAGAGAAGCGGGTTGGTAAGATTACGCTCTATCATATTCTTCACCATGTCGCTGTGGTTGCTGTTTTGTTCGATGGAATTTCAGCCTATACCGTAAATTACATTCATTGTATCGGAAACTCTGTCAACGCCATCGTCCATCTTGTGTTCTTTGTTTCTTTGAATTTTTTTGTTTTCCTTCTCTATATCTATCTTTACGTCAAAATCGTCGGGGTGGCTAAACATAAATGCAAGATCTATGTTCCGGCCTTGATTGAGCTTGTAGGATTGATACTTGTCATCACAAAGATCGGAAAACTGGAATACAGGTATGGAAAGTTTACCGATTATTCAATGGGTATTCCGGTCTACATTTCTTTTTTTCTTGATGTCATATTTTTTTACGGCTGCTTTGTTCTTCTTCTGGTTTTCAGCCGCTATGTTGAACAGAAAAAACGTCTTGCCCTGATTTCATGTCTTGGGTTTGCGGCTATCATGACTGTTGCCCAGGGATTCTATCCGGAACTTCTGTGTACCAGCCTTTCCATTACTATTGCTGTTGTAGGAGTCTACAACCATCTTGAGAATCCAGCCATCAGGAATCTTGAAAAATACCACAACGAGATGGTAATGGGCTTTGCGACACTTGTTGAAAATCGTGATGACAGTACCGGTGGCCATATTAAAAGAACTTCTGCCTACGTTAATCTTATTCTGGATGAAATGAAGGAAAAGAAAATTCACAGAAAGGTGCTTACGAAGGATTATGTCAATTCCATGATAAAGGCCGCTCCTATGCATGACATCGGAAAAATCGGAATTCCCGATTCAGTACTTCAGAAGCCGGGAAAACTTACTGATGAAGAATTCACAAAGATGAAAACCCATACGGTCATAGGTGGAGATATCATTCAGGAAACTTTTGGACATCTTGCGGAAAACGCAAATTATGCAAATATTGTCTATGATGTCGCCATGTATCATCATGAAAAATGGAACGGCCGTGGATATCCGGAAGGGTTGAGCGGAATGCATATTCCATTGTGTGCAAGGATCATGGCTGTAGCCGATGTTTTTGACGCAGTTTCTGCTAAAAGATGCTATCGTGATGCAATGCCGCTGGACAAGTGTTTTGAGATCATAGAGCAGGGAAGCGGAACTGACTTTGATCCTGAAATCGTCAAGGTATTTCTTGCCGCCAGACCAAAGGTGGAAGAAATATACAACAGATTGAAATAAACTGTTGACGGGCTGTCTCAAGAGTAATTGCAGGGTGGTTGAGCGTAGTCGAAATCACCCTGTAGTGTTATTGTGCATTTCGACATTGCGGCGCAGTGATCCTGGCCTCAATTCTTTTTTGACAGCCCCTTTGTGAATTAAAGAGTCTTGAGTTCTGCTGAATCAACAGTCCATTTTCCATCTTTTCTGCTGACCGTAAGCCATGCGTATTTTCCTTCAAGTACAGCACCAGGGTTGATTACTGTCGTATTGCCGACCTTGCAGACCGCCGCACTTTCGTGGATGTGTCCTGTGACAACGGCGAGAGGTTTGTATTCTTCGATGAACTTTGTTGAAAGTTCACTTCCTACATGTATGTCTCCTGGAATCTTGTCGCAGTCAGTATCCTTTGGAGGATTGTGCATTACGACTATGAGATTGTCCCATTCCTGTGTGCCTTCTTCTGTAATGATATTGAAGTCTGACTGAAGTTCCTCAACAGTTCTTTCATTTGGAGTTGTTCCTGTGAATTTGCTTCCGCCGTGGCTGCCGGCAAAAGCAAGTCCTTCGTGCATTACAAGCTGACGTTCGCAGCTGATGTCGCTTGCCTCGAACTCTTCTTCCAATGAAGGATAGTCGCAGTTGCCGCGTACTGCAAAAATGGTTTCGTGCATCTTGCAAAGGGCTTTAAGAACCGGGAGACCTGTTGCCTCATTGTTGAATTCAGTGAAGTCGCCTGCGAAAATAATTCCGTCGGCTTCCTTTGCCATTGGATTCAGTTTTTCAAGGTTTTCGAGATTGCCGTGAATGTCGCTGATTACAAGAAATTTCATAGATTCCTTCCTTTGTTAGATTTCTCCAAGGACGGACTTCAATAGGTCCATCTGTTTTTTTGTTCCGATTGAAATGCGGACAAATTCCTCGATGCCAGGTGTCGCAAAATGGCGGATGAGAATTCCGGCTTTCTTGACTGCCTGGTAGATGTCTGTACCTTTTACACCATCCTTTTTTGCAAAGATGAAGTTTGTTTTTGAATCAATGACAAACCATCCGCGCTCACGAAGGAATGAGGTTATGCTTTCCCTTTCTGCAACGACTTTTTTTGCATTTTCCTCGCAGTAGTCATAGTTCTCACAGCTTGCGATTCCTGCCTGCTGTGCAAGGAAATCAACAGGAAAGTGATTGAATGAATTCTTTACGGTAAACACAGAACGAACAAGATCAGGACTTGCAACAATATAACCAAGACGCATTCCGGCAAAAGAAAGACTCTTGCTGAATGTTCTTACGATTACAAGGTTGTCATATTTTTCAAGAAGTGGAATGCAGCTTTCATCTCCAAAGTCGGCGTAGGCTTCATCAACAATGAAGATCTTGTCCTTTGGTGCTCTTTCAATCATTGCGGCAACCTCAGCTCTCTTGAGTGCGATTCCTGTTGGTGCATTAGGGTTTGCAAAGATGATTGCGCTGTCGTTTTTGTTTGCTTCCTCGAGCATTTTGTCCACATCAAGTTCCCAGTTTTCTTTGAGCGGAACCTGACACATCGGGATGTTGTAGTATCCGCAGTATACTGGATAGAAACTATATGTGAATTCCGGCATTACAAGCGGACGGTCGCTGTCAAAGAAAGTGTAGAAAACAAAGCTCAATACTTCATCGCTTCCGTTCCCGCAGAAGACCATGTCCGGTGTTATCGTGAATGGAAGAGCTTTTTTTGCTTCCTTTGAGTTGTTGAAGCATCCGCCGGTTTCGTTGAGCATTTCCGCAATGGCAGAACGAAGTTCGTTGCTGTCTGGATCAGGATAAAGTCCAAGATTCTTTATGTTTTTTGCCACAGCTTTTTTTACTGCTTTTGCCACAGCCTTGCATGGAGGATATGGGTTTTCATTGGCATTGAGCTTTATGTAAACGCGGTCCTTTGGCTGTTCGCCCGGAACGTATGGATGTAGATTCTCAAGTCTTTTTGCAAGTAACATTTTTTGTACCTCTTAAAAACGATTATACTTTTTTTGCTGTGTATCTACAATAATGGCAACATTTAATATAGAATACATTTATGAAGTTTTTCGGTGACAGAAAATTCCTTAGAAGCGTTGCAGTTGTTACTCTTCCGATAGTAATTCAAAATACAATATCGAATTTCGTTGGTCTTCTTGACAATCTTATGGTCGGACGATGCGGAACTGATTCCATGAACGGCGTCAGCATTTTCTCCCAGCTTTTCTTTGTTTTCATTCTTTGCGTCTGGGGTTCTTCCTGCGGAGCCGGAATCTTTACGGCACAATTTTTTGGCAAGGGTGATCATAAAGGTGTAAGGGATACATTCAGAATAAAACTCTATCTTGTTGGAATTGCAACAATTGTCGGAGCGGCTGTTTTTCTTCTTTTTGGTGAATACTTCATGGAAAAATTCATCCATGAATCAGACAGCATAGGCGATCCTGTTGCCACCATGCGTCATGCAAAAGATTACATGATGATAATGCTCATCGGCATGATTCCGACTGCGGTAGGCATGGCATATTCCGGAACACTCCGTGACATCGGTGAGACATCAGTTCCAATGAAGGCTGGGTTTGTTGCTGTTTTTGTAAATCTGATCCTCAACTATCTTCTGATTTTTGGAAAATTCGGCTTCCCGGAACTTGGAGTGAAAGGGGCAGCCATTGCAACTGTAGTTTCCCGTTTTGTTGAATCTGGAATAGAAATCATCTGGACTCATACCCATAAGGACAGGTGCAGGTTCATAGAAGGTGCCTTTGCTTCTTTCAAGGTTCCGGTTTCTCTTGTCAGAAAAATTGTCATCAAAGGAATTCCCCTTGCAGCAAATGAGACTCTGTGGTCCCTTGGACTTACCATGCTGAACCAGAGTTTCTCTTTGCGCGGTCTTGCAGTTGTTGCTGCAATAAACATTACCAACACCATGGCAAATCTTTTCAACGTATTCCTTTTTGCCATCGGAGAATCCATCTCGATTCTTGCAGGACAGTTGCTGGGAGCCGGAAAGAACGAGGAGGCAAAATCTACTGCAAACAGGATGATAGCCTTGTCTGCTTTTGCCAGTGCTATAATTGGTGCTGTTCTTGTTCTTTTCAGGAATATCTTTCCATCCTTCTACAACACGGAAAAAGAAGTCATGGATTTTGCTTCCAACTTCATTCTTCAGACTGGAGTGTTCCTTCCGGTTCTTGCTGTCGTCCACGGCTGCTATTTTACGTTGCGTTCAGGCGGAAAGACTTTCATCACATTCCTGTTCGACAGCGTCTTTGTTTGGGTCTTCATAGTTCCGGCGGCATTTGTGCTTACACGCTATACTGCCATGGGAATCATAATGATTTATCTCGTCGTAAAATCCCTGGATCTCATCAAGTGCGCCATTGGAATAGTGCTTGTAAGAAAAGGCGTCTGGGTTCACAACATTGTATCAAACTGAATATAGCCACATAGTCAGCACCGTCACTGGGGCCCGTATTTTTCTTTCGAGAAAAATTTTCCAAAATATTTTTTAGTAGGGGTGTATGAAAATCGAGAAGAAAGGAAGAGGCTGACAAAAACATTCAAAGCCCTGAAAGATAGTTTCCTTGCAGGGCTTTGCATGTAGCGACGATATCTAGCGGTCCTGGAAGACTCGTACTGACTGGTAGATTTTCATACATGTCATCATTAATGTGTTTCAACAATGCGGAGGGTATCCATCGCCCGGGTGAAAGCCGTTGCTGGGACCCGCATTTTTTTATAATGCCATTATCTTAATCAAGACTTCTTTGCCGGCACCTTGATTGTTGCGGCATAGATACTGTTGAAAATTCCAAGGATGGCAGAAAGAGTAAACAGAGTTTCGATACCAAGAACCTGCCAGATCCATCCGCCAAACAATGCAATGAGGATTGTAATGAAATGGTTGACGGAAATTCCCGTGCTGATTGTTGCACGCACCTCTTCCTTTGAATCTGAAATGTCCTGAACATAAACATTGCTTGCCATCGAAGCCAAAGAAATCACTGAATCCAGAATGTAGTTTGCACAGCATATGATGAAGGCAACATTCTGAGGAAAAATCCTGTGTGCAAAGCCGTAGAAGAAACAGACAATCACAAGAATCAAAGTATCTGAAACCATAACGATCTTGTATCCAAGACGGTCGATGATCTTGCCAACGAGAGGGCTTGCAAGAGAACAGCAGATGGCACTGATTGCAAACAGAAGGCAGATGGTGCTTGTGCTTGCCCTGTAAAAGAGAATCAGGACATAAGGTCCAAAGGTAAAGAAAATTTGTTTGCGCGCACCGTAGAAAACTTCAAGAAAATAGAACTTGGTATACTTCTTTCTGAAATAGAAACGGCTCTTTGCCTTGTCCGTCTTGCTCTGTCCCGTCATGCGGAATGCAAGGACTGTTCCGATTCCCATGATCAGTGCGCTGATTGCAAAGAAGAGACGGAAGGATTTTTCACCGCCGATGAAACTGAATACGATCATGACGATAAAGAAGCCCGCAAGAGTTCCGCCTTGATAGATTGAATTCTGGAATCCAAGGGCACGGCCACCGCGGCCTTCCTTTGAGTATTCAAGTGAAAGTGTATTCCTCATTCCAAGCTGCATGTGCTCGCCAAGTGAATAGATGCAGATGGAAGTTGTAACAAGAATTCTGTCGGCAGGAAGCCCCATGTGAAGGAGCATGCCCACAAGCATTATGAGTCCGCCGATCTTAAAAACTCCTTCGGCAGAAAAACGATAGAGGAGCGCAAGGATGAAAACAAGAAGGAATCCGGGAAGCTCGCGGAAAAATTCTGCAACACCGCGGTGGAATTCTCCCATTCCTACGACTTCCGCAAGGTAGTTGTCGATCACTCCCTTGTAAAGTCCGTAGCCCAATCCCATGGACATAAGGCTTATGAAAAACGGAATCCAGCAGCTGCCGGAATCAAAAGTGTCGTCGAGTTTTGAAGTGAATTTTTTGAATGGATTTGCCATGTGTTTTACCCCTGTCTTTTGCGAGATTATAGCAAAAAATGCATGGGCATGTAAAAGAGATGTGGGACCGGATGGAGGTATGCATAATGCAATATAACTCTAATGTTGCTGGGTATGATACTTAGGCGTCGATGAATATAACAATTTGCATACTTCTTTTACATCTTTTTCAATACGCGACAATAATTCTGATTCGATTGTTTTTCCATATTTTTCTGCAAATCCATTTTTTAAATTTTCAGGACTTCCATTTTCTTCAAAAAGTGCTGAGGAAGGAATTCCTAAAGCTTCAGCAATTTTATCAACCATTTCTGGCTGTGGCCAAGTGT
>CALELJ010000177.1 GCA_937902445.1 uncultured Treponema sp.
GCCATGCTGTATCCATAACTGCTGCGTGTGGAACATTTGGCATAACTTTCTGTGCAGCTTCAATACCCATGATGTTTGCTGGCATGTGGAGAGGTCCAAGGTCGATTACTTCCTTGAATCCTGCAAGAACTTCTGGAGTTACAAGAACAGACTTTGTGAACTTTTCTCCACCATGGAGAACACGGTGACCAACGGCTCCGATTTCGCTGAGGTCAGAGATAACACCTGTTTCCTTGTCTGTGATCATCTTGAGGATGAGTTCGATTGCTTCCTTGTGTGTTGGACATGGGCTTTCAAGTTCAACCTTGTTTCCCTTTGCCTTGTGTGTGATGCATGAACCTTCGATTCCGATTCTTTCTACAACACCGTTTGCAAGAACTTCCTTGTTGTCCCAGTCGTAAACCTGGTATTTAGCTGATGATGAACCACAGTTCAATGTCAAAATTGTCATAGCCATAATGCGCCTCTGATATAATAGAAAATTATGCAAACATTATATTGAAAATATCAGTGAAACTCAATTATGAATAAATCAAAGCTTCGCGGAATAATACAACTAAAAAAACGTGGGTCCCAGCGACGTAAAAATCAGGAGTGGTGCTCCCGGTTTCATGGCTCTAAGCCTTGCGGCCTCTGCTATTTTGACCGGGTCCTCCCTCCTGCATTTTTCCTGCGTCCCACATTTTTTTTAGACATACCTTTCCTTCGTGTTGTGATTTCTACAATCCATCATATATTAAAAATGATTTCCCTGATTTTTCAAAACACTCACGGAAAGAACCGCCTCAAACTTTCTCTGATACTCCTATTCAATCAGGAAAAATTTCTATTTTCATTCATCCAGTTGGTTGCAAAATCGACAAGATTCCGCTGGCTCATCAGGCGGCATTCAGCGTTTCCGACTTTTGAAACTTTTACATCACACTGCTTTTCAAAGTCACTTCCAATCTGCTCAAAGTCATCATCACGGTAGAGAATGTCTTCTGTCTCAAGCCAGGTGCGCCTTCCATCTTTTATTACGGCAAAACCGTCCCTTACATTCACCTTGCCTTTGTAAGAGGAGCGATATTCCGCAAGATGCAAGGATGTGTTTTCTTCGTAACTGGTTCCAAGCATAAGGACATGGCCGTCGAGTTCATAGACTCTTCCCAATGGACTTTTGTCATTCTGGGCAAAATCATAATGGCTGTCCTGAATCACATAATCCTTATTTCTTCCCCATGCGGCAAAAGAACACTGTGGGTGGGAGCTTCGGACAACGCCAGACTGTTTTCTGAAAGTTTCGGCAATGGCACCCATTCCCTGAGTTGGAGTAAGGTCCTTATCAAACACCGGCATTTCATCTTTTATGGTCTGCCACCAGCTTTCAGGAACCGGAGGAAACTGCCAGTGGGACGGATCAGACAGACTGCAGGAATGGGATGGCATAACCAAAGTTCCTTCGCCGGCTAGAACTTCTTCCAGAGCTTTGATCACACTTACGGCTCCACCGCATACCCAGCCTATTGAACTCAAGGAAGAATGTACAAGCAAAGTCATCCCAGGCTTTATGCCAAGGTTCTTGAAATCACATATTAAAGTAGAGATGGTATTGGGAGTTTTTGTTTTTTCAATCACTGCCTGCTCGGACATTTATTGGCCTCCAGAAATTGCAGATCCTAATATCTTCCAAGCATCATAACATAATCTAGTGGTAGTTGCGAAAGTTAATCAGGACATGGATTCTATGGGGCAACGCTTTCGCGGGGTCTGTCCCCGTTTGCATGTGTTCAAGAAAAAAAATAATCTACGGTTATTTTTTTTCTTGCGGCGAAAGTTACGCGATTCCCGGCATCTATTAGACAATCTCTTTCGCCGGTCTGTCCCCTTAAATACTTCACAGGCTGATTTCATAGACATCTGCAAATTCGCCCTGGAATTCAAAACTCCTTTTATATTTTCCGCCATTTTTTATTATTGTCTTGACCGATGGCACATTTGACCTTTCTACGGATATATTTATGGAATCAAATCCCTGTTCCTTTGCAATTTTGATTATGTCTCCAAGAATTTCTGTCGCATATCCCCTATTTCTTTCTTCCGGCCTTACGCTGTATCCGCAATGACCGAAATCAACAAGGAAGCCTTTAAGTTCATGCCGGAAATCAACGATACCTACGATTTTTCTGTTTTTATCAAGAACAAAAAACGTATCTGTCACCACCCAGTCAGGATTTACCGTTTCCGCTGATGCATTCATAGTGATATGGGCAAGCCATTCCTCGTAGGATTCTATGCAGTCAAGCATCTCGCTGCCATTAATTACCTTTTCGCCTGCATCCAGAAAGCTTTTCTTGAATTCCATGGCTTCTTTTTTATGTTCAAGAGTCGGTTTTACAAGTTCAATCTTCATATTTCCCTCCTGACAAAACCAGAAGAACGGTTTTTCGATAGTTTTCAGAAGTTCTTTCGTCCATATCCACTACCTTTGACCACATCCTAAGCCCCTGATAGTAGTAGAGGATCATTTCGGCAACGGCTTCTGCGTCCACTGTGCAGAATTCACCGGTTTTCATACCGTATTCGATGAGTTCTTTCCATCTTTTTCTGGCTCTTTCGTCAATTTCATGGAACAAACCTCTGTTGTCTTCCATGCTTGCATACTCATAAATGGCTAGGCTTAGGGATTTTTCCTTCTGATTCAACGCTTCTACGACATACGTAAGGGTATCCGTGAGGATTTCAAGGGCCTTGTCCCCTCTTCTGATCCTTTCATCAAAGGAATAGTCGTCTGTCACAATTTCCCGGAATATTTCTGCCGTGGAAGAATAGTGGCGATAAAGTCCACCCCTGCTAAGTCCCGTTGCCTCGCATATGTCAGTCATGGATACATTTTTATACCCTTTCTGGGCAAATACCATTGTCGCAGCTTCAACTATGTTTTTTCTGGTTTCATCCCCTTTGGACACAAGAACCTCCCGAAATTCAAAAAAAAAGAGACATTAATGTCGCTTATCTAACACCATTATGCGACACGCCTGTCTCTTTTGTCAATAGGAAAAACATGTACTGAAGGCTGCAATTGACATATCTCCCCAGGGGGTCTGTCCCCGTTGGATCAACGTTTTGGGGAACATGAAAAAAGTCCGTCGCGATTGCAGTAGGCAAAAATTCTATGGGTGCCACAAATTTTGAATCTCGCCTGTGCATCCATTTCAGGATAAAGCTTTTTCATGTGAATTCCATCGACACCAAGAGCTGCAATGAATGAAATATAGTGTTCTTTTGTCATCGGGTGATCTATCTGCACAAAAAATTCATCTTCCGATTTTTCAACAGAAATTTTATGTGTATCATCAAAAGCCTCTTCCGGTTCCAGCGGGGGAAGAAGAATTCCACAGCAGCTGATGGCAGCCTGTCCTACACTATAAATAATATTTCCGCAGACAGGGCAAACATACATTTTTGAATTCTTAATATTAGCCGACCTGTTTGAATTTGAAATCTCTTCACCGGAAAGAAGTTCAATGACCGAAACATTCAATACTTTTGCAAGGGACTCAAGCATGGAAATATCCGGAAATCCCCGTCCTGTCTCCCATTTGGAAACAGCCTTGTCACTTACATTAAGTTTTTCTGCAAGCTGATTCTGGGTTAGCCTGCATTTTTCACGCTGCCGCTTAATCACGCTGCCTGTTACATATTGATTCATTTTTTTCTCACTCCAATATTTTAGGCTCATTAAACAATTCCTGAAATCTCTGTAAAAACAAACTTAAGGAATATCCGTCGCACACCGCATGATGAACTGTAATTGAAAACGGCAGAAATCTCTTTCCGCCACATTCCTTGATTTTTCCAGATTCCGTAACAGGAAAAAAACAGCTGCTCATCTTATAGGGAACCGGAGAATAGCTTGTAAAACTTACCCATGGTAAAATTCCTGCAATAAAACAGTTTTCCGGCGGCATTTCATTCTTTGAAAGAATCCCATGGCAGTTTCCATATTTTACCATTTCTTCTGAAAATCTGCGCTCAAAAATTTCAAATGGTTCATCTGGATTATAGTCAACCCACAAAAGCGAATTGGTTTTATCGTCATCATGAAAAACAGAAAATCCAGGAATAATCTTGCTATAAAAACCCGGTTTATCATTCTTCAATAGAATCCTGAAATTCTCATTTTCGTTCATTGCTTTGGAAAGTAAAAACAGATAACATGCGGAAAATTTTACGCCCTTCTTTTTAGCCGCATCATAAATTCTGGTAATATCAATATCGACGCAAGTGTTAAATCCTGTTGGCAAAACCCCGGTATAGAAATTAAAGTTTCCTGCCCCAGACCACAGATCCATATCATATTCCGTAAAGACAGCTTCCATCTTTTTTTCTCCTGCAGGGATACTACAGCAACCGTGATCCAATTGCCACCTACTTATCGTAGAGTTCACATGCAGGTTATGGCTGTACCATTGGGGACAGACCCAACGGGCGCAGGGGGGCTGTCCCTGTTGGATCTGATCACTAAGGATCCCTGAACTTAGTCGAAGGGCCCGGCATGCTGATAAGCCACCGCAGGATGCTTCGACATGCTCAGCAATCCTGTAGTAGCTCATAAATCCTGTAGTGACTCATAAATCCTGTGGGGATTCAGCAAGCTTGTGTCGCATTGCACAGCGCTGACGCAAAAAAAGCCCCGAAAAAATTCATTCAGCGTACAGAAAAAAAATCACTTTTGCACTATATTATAGGCATGAGTATTTTTGAAAAGAAAGAAAAAACTCCGTCACAGACTGTGGTGGATGATGTTTGTAAAATCAAGAAGGGCGAAAAGGTCCTTATCATTGCCAATCCTGAGACAAGCTATATTTCCCAGGAACTATACAAGGCGGCACTGGAAGCCGGAGCAAAACCGGTTCTTGCATATCAGCCTAAAAAAACTTCCGGTGACTTTTGCGAGGAATCTGTTGTCGGTGCAATCAAAAGCGAGCCTGATGTAATTTTTTCAATTTCGGAAATCAAGCTTGGAAAAGACGAAAAAGCAATCCAGACGCCATATGAAATTGACGGCAAAACTTTTGACAATACCTTTGACTATCTTCTCAATGGAAAGAAAACCATCCGTGCAGTCTGGACACCTGGTCTCACAGAAGACATGTACAACAGAACTGTAAACATCGACTATAAAAAACTTGCCGAAAACTGCGCAACTCTTTGCAGGAAATTTGAAAATGCACAGAGCGTCCATGTAACTGCACCAGGCGGAACAGACATAACCATCGGACTTGCTGGCAGAGCCGGCATGGTTGACGACGGTGATTTTTCAAAGCCGGGAACAGGCGGAAATATTCCGGCCGGCGAAACTTTCATCAGCCCCGTAGTTGGTACAAGCGAAGGCGTAATCGTCTACGACGGAAGCATGACATTCAGCGACGGCGATGCAATTCTTGAAACTCCGATTACATGCAAGGTCGAAAAGGGATTCATCACCGACATAACAGGAGGAGATGAAGCAAAGAGACTTTTGAAGGACATTACCCAGGCTGAAAAAGATTCCGTAAAAATGGAAGAAAGCGGAAAACTTCCAAAGGGACAGGGGGCAATCTACGCAAAGAACGCACGAAACATTGGTGAACTTGGAATAGGTCTTAATCCTGCGGCCAACATTACGGGCAACATGCTTGAGGATGAAAAGGCTTTCCGTACATGTCATTTTGCAGTTGGAGAAAACTACGACGGAGATGCACCAGCCCTGATTCACTTTGACGGTGTTGTGCGCGAACCTACTATCATTATAAAATATGCGGACGGAACTGAAGCAACAGTTCTTGAAAACGGAGATCTGAGAATATGAAAAAAATAGCATCAGTTGCAATGATTCTGGCTGCTTGCCTTATGACACAGGCTTTTGCATGGGGAAAAAAAGCTGAAGAAAAAGAAGAAAAATCACAGGTTGAAAAAGATGTTTCAGGTGCCCTTGAATCTGCAGGAAACGGAATTTCAAAAGGTCTTGAAGCCGCAAGCCAGGGAATAAAAAAAGGCGTTGGCAAGGTCAAGGAAAAATCCGAAGACGGAACCAAAGAACGCGCAAAAGAAAAGGCATCTGACATAGGAACAAAAATCGGTGATTCGGTGAAAACCGGAGTAAAGAAAACAGAAGAGGCCATCAACAACCATTCTCCAAAATTCCTCACAGGAACTTTGAAGGCAAAAGGGAAAGGGAAAAACACGACCTTCACGTTCAAGGCCGATGATGGAAAAACTTATACGGTAAAACCTTTCAGCAGTTCCGAAGATGCAATCATAAAACTTTCTGCTTACAATAAAATGAAAATCAAAATCAGCGGCATGCTTAATGCGGAGACAAACACAATCACACTTACAACATACAAGCTTGCAAGTGAAGACTAAAACAAAAAAAGAAGGACTGTCATGATGCAGTCCTTTTTTATTGCGTTACAATCACTTTCCAAACAGCTTTACCTGTTCAGCAAGTTCTTCTCTGGTAAGGGTTTCGTTGTGCTTGAGCATGGCGGCAGGAATTCCGTATGCTTTTTCAAGCTCATCATTTGTCATGACCTCTTCAACAGTTCCGTATGACATATCTCTGTTTGGATGAATCAAAAGAACTTTTTCCGCAAACATGCGTGTAAGGTCAAGTTCATGCATGGAAATGAACATTGGAGTTTTCGTTTCCATTGAATAAGCACGAAGATATTCAAGTGCCGACATCTTCTGTTTGTCTTCCATTGCAAAAAGCGGCTCGTCCATGAAAACGCTGGCACTGCCATAGAGAAGACTGAAAGCAAGAAGCACACGCTGGTTCTCGCCCTTGGAAATCTGTGTAAGGCCGTGGTTCATTACAGAAGAAAGCTCAAAGGTATCAACAACCTCACTGAAAAGATCGCCACCCTTGATACCCTTTGCATTTGCCTTGAGAGCTCCGTTTTGATAGACATAGGAAAGCAGCTGTTCAACCTTGTCCTCGGATTCAAATTCCATGTTCTGGTAAATCATGGAAGCAAGAAGATTCTTTTTTTCTTCCGCAAGGGTATTTACATCCTGACCAAGGAGATAGACTTTTCCATTTGCAGGCTGAACTCGGCCGCTTGCCAGTAGCATGAAGGTGGACTTTCCGCATCCGTTAGGCCCGATGATGCTCGTGAAAGCGCCAGGGATGCTTCCCGTAAAATGGTCAAAAACTGGAGGCAAAGTTTCCTCGCCTTCCTCCACCGGATATGAAAATGAAACGTCGTTAAAGTCAATGAAATTCATGATGCCATTATATATTTGAAGAAAGAAAAATTCAATTTTGCCCTGCTACAGATTCGATATCCTGTTCCTCAAAACGCCACTTCTGTTTTACATCGGGATATTTTTTGTGGTCCACTTCCTCAAGGAACATTTCCAGCGGCCGTACCCAAAGAGATCCGTCGCCATAAAGCCTGCGGTAGACAACCATTTTTTCTTTTGTCTCAGAATGGAACGCAACATCAAGGACAATATAGCTGTCTCCCTTGAAATGTCTGTAAACCCTGTTGATTTTAATTTCTCTCATAAGCGGAATAATACCCTGCCCCATAGCTTAAGACAAGCCGCAGAAGCACCATATTGAAACATATTTAATAGAAAACAATGCAAAACCTCACGTTTTTTTACCATTTTCTCCATTTCTTTATTGACACTATTCCCTAAAACCACTATATTATTCGAACACAATACGACGCGAGGTAGAGCAGTTGGCAGCTCGTCGGGCTCATAACCCGGAGGCCGTAGGTTCGAGTCCTACCCTCGCTAAAAAAATAGACCTGTTAGTTTGACTAACAGGTCTTTGATTTTTAAATAGCCCAGAATAAACAACTGTAGGAGTCGAAGTCGAAGGAACGCCGACCAGGTGGGAGGATTAGCAGCCATGGATGGCTGCGGCAGTGACTGAGACCGGGCTGGAATGAGCAGACAGGATGTCTGCGATTGGAAGCCGAGTCCTACCCTCGCTATATTAAAAGCTTCAGTAAACAACTGGAGCTTTTTTAATTCTTGAATTGTCAAATTAAATGCAACGTTTTTTAATAATAGACCTCGAAAGGTGTTCTGTAACCAAGACATTTTCTTGGTCTTTTATTTATTTTGTCAGTGACGGCTGCTATATACTCATCACTGTAGTTCGTAATATCTTTTCGTTTTGGAAAATACTCTCTCAATAGCCCGTTTGTATTTTCATTTGTTCCTCTTTGCCATGGATGATGCGGAAGAGTAAAGTAAAACTGCTTTCCGCCAAGAAGTTTGGTGACGGCTCCATGCTCTGCGAATTCCTTGCCTCTGTCAGGGGTTATTGTCTCGACACGTTCATTCTCCAATGCATGGATCATAACATCCTTTATAATCGGTGCTTTTTTCCCGGCTGCCTTTTTACAGATAAGAAAGCGGCTTTTCCTGTCATCCAGGGTTACTAGGCAGGCTTTCCCATGCTTGCCTAATACAGTATCTGCTTCCCAATCTCCAATCCTTGTGCGTTCATTGGCTTCTTTTGGTCTGTCTGCAATATTGTTGGTTATCGGAATCTTTCCCCTTTTTTCATCATTGCCTTTTCTGCGTCTGGGCTTGCCCTTGTGTCTTAAATGTCTTTTTGCCCCTTTCTCCCCGTGTGAAAGAGGCTTGGAATCAAACATTCCTGAATATATTCCACGATAGATTGTGTTAAAACTTACAAAATATTCTGGTTTTTCAACCCTAATTCTTTCTGAAATCTGCTGAGGAGACCATTGCTGCTGCAGAAATTTATCTTTCACAAGATTGTATAACCTGGTTGGAAAGTTTTTTTCGAGGACAGCAGATCCGTCTTCTGCTTGAATAGAGTTTTTGTGCTTTGCTGGGACTGTATGATTCCATACATGTGTTCCGTTTCAGCTCACGACTAATTGTCGATTTGTTTCTTCCAAGTTCCTTTGAAACTTTACTGATAGAAAGTCCTTTTGTGATTCCACACAGTATGATTTCTCTCTCTATTGTGCTAAGATGTTTGTAGTGACCCATTTTATCTCCTGTAATAATGTCTTGAACAAACACCATTATAGTTGATTTTATGGGTCTTTTCATTTGTTGCACTTAAATTGTAAATTCATCATTCAAAAGGGCAAAATTAAACCCCTGAAAATCTTTTCAGATTCCCAGGGGTTGCATCTTTAATTATTAGGTCAAAATTCAAGTTTTTTCAGGACACATGTTTTCTTTCAGAAGATATCCTGCATCAGTGACAAAGGTTCCCTTCAAACCTTTTGTCGAATCATCAAAGGCTTTGCTGTCATGTTCGCTGCCTGGTCGAAAACAGATTTTTACCAGAGTCTCAGCTTTTGTCGCTTTCACTTTTGTACAAAAATGGCTTTGATGTTGGAAAATATATTTCTTTTGAAGAGCAAATCAACAAAAATAAAGCTCAATATTACGATTTGCAGTCGTAAATTCTTCCAAAATAACCAAAAATTCAAGAATCGAAGCAACAGTTTTAAACAGCGTCCTTCCAATCTCAAAATCAGAAATCTGCAAAATCCTACCAGATGTAAGTCCGTCCATAATCGAAGCCGTTCTCGGAAAAATGGTCAAAGCTCAAACGATAAAAATAATCGGAAATGAGCGAGGGGCGAGGTATGTTAGGAGACAGAAGTTGCAAAAAATGTAAAATTTATAATTTTACTTTACAAAATATGTAAAGTGATGTAAATTATTTACAAATGATAAGAGATAGATTAAAGCAAATTGAATTAAAAATTTCAGATTTAGCGGATTATCTTCAGATTTCCAGACCGACTTTGTATAAATACATTGAGTCGTATGATGCAAAGGATTTTTCTTCTGTAAACGATAAAGTTGTCCAACTTTTTAATTACATAGAGAAAAATCCTCTTGCTGGAAAAAAAACTGTTGTCAATTTCATTCTCACAAATCTTGGGACAGAAGATGAGTTTGGAACTCCAGAAGACAATGCAGTTTTTTCAAAAATAAAAAAATATCTGATAGAAAATCCAGATTCCACAAAAACTCAGTTTATTAAAATGTTCGTTCAAAAGTCTGATTTTGATGAAGTTGCAGAGTATTTGCTGAAAATACAGCCGATTTTACGAAATCGTACTCCCACACAAGAAGAAATCGAACTTCTTAAACCTTATGACGAAATCAGAACAATTATAGAAAAATCACAGGAGGAAAAGTAAATGGAAAGAGCATTGAGATTTGAGGCTTTCAGAAATATTGGTTATGAAAAGGAAAATGACGAGTTAAAACCAAAAAGTGAAAGATTTGTTTTGAGTAATTCCCTCAACAAAGGCGAAATTGGAAATCTCGTGATTTTAATCGGTGCGAATAACTCTGGTAAATCAAATGTGCTTGATGGATTGAATATTTTTGGGCAGAACTCAATTTCTGATAGAGATATTACAGATTTGTCTTTTGATGAATCTTGCAGAAATCCAAAACTGAAACTTTCAAGCAAACTTGATGCTGGTGAAGAATATGCTGTTGAAATTGATAGAAATAAGAAAACAATTGTTTCTTTTCCAGAAAAAGAAATTGAAGAAAAGATTTCTCTAAATATCACAAAAGAAAATATTTATGAAGAACTGAAAGATTTGTATTCTGAAGCTCAGAATTGTCTTGATGATAATCCATTTGAAGAAATTTTAGAATCTAATTTTCCTGAGTTTTTTAGTGATGATTACAATGATTACGAAATTGATGAAAAATGTACAGAAGAAGCTGGGAAATTTACTGATGAACAAATTCTAACAGTAGCACAAAAAGTATTTGAACAATTAAAAGTAATCAAAGCTAATTGTTCAGATGCAGCATCGTACAGAAGAAACTCATACACTGATTTTATTTCTCAAATTGAAAATAATGTTTTCTACACTGATTTTTTGGAAAATAGCAAAGAAAAAGATGATCTTATTTACCAACTTAATAGTATTTACAATGCTGAGTTCAGTTATGATTTTAAAGGAAACATTCTTTATTACACAGAAACAAAATT
>CALELJ010000178.1 GCA_937902445.1 uncultured Treponema sp.
ACAGCTATATATCTGTTATTACAGCAGATCAGAGTGATATACTTGCTAACCTAAGAAGAATAGAATATATATCAGTTGCTATATCTTTGTTACTCTTTGTAGTATTTGGAGTCGTATCAGTTATTATTGCAGGTAAGCTGTCGAAACCACTCAAGACTATTGTTGAGACCAATGACAAGCTTGCAGCAGGTAATATTTCAGATTCTGATTTTGAGGCACAATCTAAGATTAAAGAGATTAACTCATTGATTAAGTCTACACACAAGTTGCGTAGCAGTCTTCAGGAAACTATTAACAATGTTAAGACCTCTGCAGAATCACTTACCAATGCGATTACAGATGTCAATGAGAAGATTGAGACCAATACAGAAAGTGTCGGACAAATCAATCTGGCTATGAGTGAAGTAGCTCAGACTTCACAGTATGTTGCAAAATCATCAACAGACCTTACAGAAAGAGTCATTAATCTTGGCGAACATATTACAGAGCTTGACGAGAATGTTAAGGTGTTACAGGAAGCGAGCAAAGCAATTGAGAAGGCTAACAAATCAGCTATTGTATGTATGAACAGCGTTATCGAATCTTCAGACAACTCTGTTAAGACAGTTGATTCGATAGCACAGGGAATTATTGATACCAATGAAGCTGTCAAAGAGATTCAGCAGTGTGTTGTTATTATCAATGGTGTGTTATCACAGACAAAGCTTCTTGCATTGAATGCATCTATTGAGGCAGCAAGAGCTGGTGAAGCTGGAAAGGGATTTGCAGTAGTTGCTGAGAATATTCAGAAGCTTGCAGAATCATCAACTGAAAATGTAAGCCAGATTATTGATATTATCGCCAATGTAACAAAATTATCTGAGGAATCAGTTAAGGTAGCTGAAGGTGTTAAGGCACTTATTGATGAGGAGCAGAGCAATGTAATGGATGCGAAGAATCAGTTTGAGGTTCTGTCAGAGTCTGTTGATTCAAGTGTCAGAGAGATTGAATCTATATCTCAGAAGACTAGAAAGCTTGAGAAGATTAAAGCTGAGTTCAATACAGCAACTGGAAAAACAATTGCAGAAAATATTGCAGGTGTTAAGAACCGCAATCCTGAAATCCTCCGTCCAATTGAAAATCCATTCAGCGACAACGGTGGTATCGCAATCCTCTTTGGTAACCTTGCTCCAAACGGAACAGTCGTTAAGCGTTCTGCCTGTGCAAAGGAACTTATGCTCCATACAGGCCCTGCACGTGTTTTCAACGATGAATCAGAAGCAATGGAAGCCGTACAGCAGGCTAAGATCAAGGCCGGCGATGTTGTTGTAATCCGCTACGAAGGTCCAAAGGGTGGTCCTGGTATGCGCGAAATGCTTGCAGTAACAGCAGCTCTTGCAGGTCAGGGACTGGACAAGGAAGTTGCCCTCATTACTGACGGACGCTTCTCTGGTGCAACACGCGGTGCTTCATTGGGACACTGTTCTCCGGAAGCAGCTGTCGGAGGACCTATCGCTTTGGTTGAAGAAGGCGACATGATCACTCTCGATATCAACAACTACAAGATTCACCTTGATGTTAGCGATGAAGTTCTTGCACAGCGCAAGGCAAAATGGGTATGCCCGGAACCAAAAGTAAAGACAGGCTACCTTGCCCGCTACGCAAAGCTAGTTAGTAGTGCAGATAAGGGAGCTATACTCCAGTAGGTGGTTCGCGAGTTTTGCTGTTTTTTGCGTAAGCAAAAATGGGAACCTCTTGCGACCAAAGCAAAACTCGGTAAGCAGGCGTTAGCCTGCGACCAGATAAGGGTGCTATCTTACAGTAAAAAAAGAGTAATCGCAGGCTTCGACTCCGCTCAGCCATCCTGTAGGATTCCTGAGCGGAGTCGAAGGATCTTGCTTATTTTACTTTTAGATTTATGAATTTATTATTTTTTATAAACAGTGTCCTGTTAGGTGTAGGCCTTGCGATGGATGCCTTTTCCGTTTCCATTGCCAACGGTCTACATGAACCTGAAATGAAGCATGTAAAGATGTGCTGTGTTTCAGGAACCTATGCTTTCTTTCAGTTTGCAATGCCAATGGCAGGCTGGATATGTGTCCACACCATCGTTGAGTATTTCACTTCATTTCAGAAATTTATTCCGTGGATTGCACTTGTTCTTCTCCTGTATATCGGCGGAAAGATGATCTATGAGAATTTAAGGGGAGGCGAGGACAGCGACAGTGGTTCCGCCTGTAAACTTACCTTTGGCATTCTTATGGTCCAGGGAATTGCAACCAGCATTGACGCCCTTTCCGTCGGCTTTACCATTGCAGAATATAGTCTTGGACTTGCCCTCACAGCCGGAATCATAATCGCTGCCGTTACTTTCGCCATCTCTTTTGCGGGACTTGTAATCGGCAAAAAGGCTGGCGGCCGATTTACTGACAAAGCTGAAATTCTGGGCGGAATCATCCTCATCGGCATTGGAATCGAGATTTTCATTAATGGCTTGTTTTTTTGATTTTTTGCATTAAATTTTTTCTTGAGAGGGTAAGACTTTTTTACAGGAGAAAATCAGATGAAAAAAATTCTTATGGCGGCATTTGTTGCTCTCGGTATGATTTTTGGAGCAGCTGCACAGGAAGTTGATCTTACAGATGTTTCAAAGACAATCAAGTTTCCTGAGGATTTTAACTTGGGAAAATGGTATGACGCAAAATGGGATGCATACTGGGAACTGGAAAGCGACAACATCAGTCTCTACAAGGGAGATGCAAAGATTGTTTCTTTTGCCGGAAAAATCAAGAACTGGAATATGTCGGTAAGTACAAGAGGTCTTGAAATCTCTTTTGATTGTGATGCCACAAGCAGATCCTACAAATTGACAAAGCCTCTTGCAGCCAGTTCTGATCTTGAGCTTGAGGTAGAACGCCATGATGTTCCGTCTACGGACGCCAATAAAAAATGGAAGACTACAATCCTTCGCCAGCAGTAAAAACTGACTGAATGCGGCCGGAGCCCTTTCCTTTTATGGAAGGGGCTTTTTTGTCTGCGTCATTGCCCCTGTCTGATACTGAATTGAATAAAAATGTTTTGCCGTGTATACTTTTGATTCTGTAATATCATTAAAGAAATTTCAGCAGAGGTTAAAATCATATGAAGTTGAACGGTTCACAGATTGTAATGGAATGTCTTATAGAGCAGGGCGTTGATACAGTTTTCGGTTATCCGGGAGGCAACATTCTCAATGTTTACGATGAACTTTATAAATATTCGGATAAGATAACACACATTCTTACGGCCCATGAACAGGCTGCTGCCCATGCTGCTGACGGTTATGCAAGATCGACGGGCAAGGTAGGTGTCTGTATGGCAACTTCAGGTCCTGGAGCAACAAACCTTGTTACAGGTATTGCCACAGCCTATATGGATTCGATTCCTATCGTTGCGATTACATGCAATGTTGCATCAAACCTTCTTGGAAAAGATACATTCCAGGAAATCGATATCAAGGGAGTTACAATCCCTATAACAAAGCATAACTTTCTTGTACGCAAGGCAGAGGACCTGGCTCCAACAATCCGTCAGGCATTCCTCATTGCAAAGAGCGGCCGTCCGGGTCCTGTCCTCATCGATATTCTCAAGGATGCAACTGCCCTCAATGTACAGCATGAATTTACTCCGCTTAAGAAAGCTGATGATAAAAAAATCATGGCTTCCCTTGATAAGAATCTTGGCCGCACTCTCATCGCAAACAAGCCTACAGACGCAGAAATAAAGGAAGCTGCTGAACTCATCAACAGCTGCAAGAAACCTATCATCTACGCAGGTGGCGGTATCGGCATGTCTGGCGCAGAAAAGGAACTTCTTGAACTTGCAGAAAAGAATTCTATTCCTGTAAGCGAAAGCCTTATGGCCCGTGCTTCATTCCCTGCAACACATCCTCTTTGTACATGGATGGTCGGCATGCACGGAACAAAGGCAAGCAACATGGCAATTACAGAAGGTGATCTTATCATCGCCCTTGGTGCAAGATTCAGCGACCGTGTTATCGGTGATCCTTCAAAGTTTGGTCTCAATGCAAAGGTTCTTCAGATAGACATCGACCCTGCTGAAATCAACAAGAACATTCCGGCTTTCAAGTCTGTTGTTGGCGACATCAAGTACATCCTTTCAAAACTCATTCCTCTCGTAAAGGAAAACAAGCGCAAGGAATGGGTAAGCCAGATTGCGGCATGGAAAAAGGAATATCCTTCAATCTATGACAAGAATCCAAAGAACTCTGTAAATCCAAAGCATATCTGTGAAATCATCAACAAGGTTGCCGGTGAGAATACTTTCATCACTACGGAAGTTGGACAGCATCAGATGTGGACAGCTCAGTTCTATCCATTTACAAAGCCAAGAACATTCCTTACATCAGGTGGTCTTGGAACAATGGGTTACGGAACAGGTGCTGCTATGGGTGCTCAGATTGGTAATCCTAAGAAGCGCGTAGTTCACATTGCAGGCGACGGTTCATTCCGCATGAACTGCAACGAGCTTGCAACAATTTCACACTACAACCTTCCAATTGTAATCGTCATCTTCAACAACCATGCCCTCGGTAATGTCCGCATGTGGCAGCGTCTTTTCTACGGAAAGAGATTCAGCCAGACAACATTGGACTTTGGTCCGGACTGGTGCAAGCTTGCCGATGCCTATGGAATCAAGGGATACAAGGCTGACAATGCAAAGGACTTTGAAAAGGTATTTGAAAAGGCATTCAAGGCTAAGGCTCCTGCAATCATCGATGTAGAAGTTGATATCGACGAAATGATTCTTCCAATGGTTCCGGGCGGAAAGCCAATCTACGATATGATCATGTCATTGAGTGAAGAGGTGATGAGCTGATGAAGAAAGATCTCCGGGGGGAGGAGCGTTATTCTGAAATTGGTCGCGTAGAATGTGAGCAGATCAGTGCTCTACCCGGGGTATTGGATGATATCAGCATATCTGGATGTAGAATTCATTTTCCTTTGCCTGCGGAAGTTGACAGGGAAAATGAATATACGGTTTTCATTCAGTTGTCGCGCCAGGATTTTCCTGACAAGCTTCACCTTCTTTGCCAGCCGCAATGGTCTGTTGTGAATGAAAAAGAAAGCCAGATGGAAATAGGTTTTGCATTTCTTCGTTCTCCGGATTCTCCAGAACTTGCAAGATTCATTGAGTCTATGAAAGAGAAGGAAGAGTCTGACGACATTACAAGTCTTATCATTGAAGACGACACGGATTTCATTTCATGAGTTCAACTATCGAAAAAATTCCAGGGATTGCATTTCTCCCCTTCATCGACATGAAGGAACTTCTCCTGAGTGAACTTAAAAATCGCTTTGGATATGACTGTTCCGATGCTGTTCATTATGGAGATCTTGTATATTTCCCGGGGTATAAAAAAGAAACAGGAATTCCTTACTGGGCACGTTGCGCAATGCTCGATCCTTTCATCGTTCATTTTGATTCCATTGGTGATGGTGCCGGTGAACTGAAAAAAATCCAGCGTTCCTGGGCTCCATACAGTTTCACAAGTTTTCGCCGTTCTGCATTGATTCAGGAAAAACTTCCATATGTGAATCTAAAGGCAAAAACTTTTCCCGCAAAAATTCCGTCTGGGGAAACGGGCCTATACACTTTGATTGATGACCACACAATGATTGCTTCTGCCGTGACGAATACTACGGTTCCGGCTGGACGCATTGAATTCATTGAGGATCATGAAAATCCACCAAGTCGTGCATACCTTAAGATTCAGGAAAGCCTTAGTCTTGCGTCCCATTATTTTGGTGTCGAGATTCCTGGAAAAGGAAGCCGTTGTTTTGAAGCCGGAGCCTGTCCTGGTGGATGGACCTGGGTTCTTGTAGAGCAGGGTGCAGAGGTTTTTGCCGTCGACCGTGCAGAGCTTGCTCCTTCACTTATGAAAAATGATCTTGTAACTTTTCTTGCTCACGATGCCTTTACGTTGAAGCCGGAAGATCTTGGTGAATTCGACTGGGTCATAAGCGATGTAATCTGCTATCCTGAGCGTCTTCTTGAATGGATAAAGATGTGGCTTTCAAGCGGAAAGACAAAGAAGATGATATGCACCATCAAGATGCAGGGTGAGATTAACTGGCCTC
The DNA here is from genome assembly GCA_937902445.1 of uncultured Treponema sp. Lineage (GTDB taxonomy): Bacteria > Spirochaetota > Spirochaetia > Treponematales > Treponemataceae > Treponema_D. Next base: position 6,120 of record CALELJ010000178.1, read on the forward strand.
TCATAGCTGAATTCGAGGCCATCCCAGACAGCAGGATAGTTCACCTGAATTACAACAAGCATGAACTGACTTTCATGCATGTTGAAAAATAATCAGTTGTTGATTGAGTCCAGTCTGTACGGAGTTGCCTGGTAAACGTAATAGTTGAGCCAGTTGCTGTAGAACAGATGGGCTGTACTTCTCCATTTTGACACAATCGGTTTTTCCGGATTTTCATCAGTAAAATAATTTACTGGAAGCTGAGGATTTATTCCTTTGTCCAGATCGCGCTTGTATTCATTGGCAAGGGTTTCTGGATCGTATTCAAGATGACCAGTCATGAAAATGCTTCTGTTGTCCTTTGATTTTGCAAGTGTGAGTCCTGTGTCCTTAGAAAAGGCAAGAAGCTCAAGCTTGTCGTCTGCAAGAACGTCTTCCGTTTTGATGAAGGTATATCTTGATGTCGGCACCGGGAACCAGTCGTCAAAGCCGCGCATCAAAGGTTCCTTTGGATTTAAAAGTTTTGAATAGAAAATCCCCGAATACTTTTTCTCCACGACATGCTTGTCTATTCCGTGCAGATGGTAAAGACCTGCCATGGCTCCCCAGCAGATGTAAAGGGTGCAGAATACATTTTCCTTTGCGTAATCCATGATCTTGCAAAGGTCGTTCCAGTAGTCAACTTCCTCAAAAGGGATCTGTTCAACAGGAGCACCTGTGACTATCATTCCGTCGAATTTAGTTTTGAAAAGATCTTCACTGCTGATGTAGAATTTATCAAGATGGCTCTGGTCAGTGTTTTTTGAAACGTGGCCTTCCATGTGGACAAGTGAAATGTCAATCTGCAGAGGTGTATTTGATAGAAGACGGAGCAACTGAGTCTCAGTAACTTCCTTTGTCGGCATGAGGTTTACGATAGCGATTTTTAGAGGTCGGATATCCTGCGATGCTGCACGTTCCTGGGTCATGACGAAAATGTTTTCGTTTTCAAGTGTTGAGCGTGCCGGTAAGTTTGAATCAATCTTAATTGGCATGGGGATATTGTAGCAAAATCGATGGTAATTTGCTACAATTCGCCTTATGGAAATACGTTTGGACAAAAAAGCGGCAATAAAAAAAATCAAATCCCTTGTTTTGAGCGCAAAAGGTGATATTGAGCCTTTCAGGGTAAAACTTGAAAAAAACTTCAAGACAGAGTTTTTGCCCAACAGAGTTGAAAGAACGGAAAAAAGTTATTTCGGTGTAAAATGTGATATTCTTTCTCCTGAGGTTTTTGCTTCCAATAGAGTTGTGATTTACATTCACGGAGGATCTTTCGTTGGTGGCTCTCGTGAAAGCTGGAGAGGATTCTGTTCAAATTTTGCACATGCTGTTTCTTCACGCGTTGTAGTTCCTGAGTTCCGTCTTGCTCCTTCCTATCAGTTTCCGGCTTCACTTGAAGATATTGAATGTGTCATCAGAGGAATAATTGCGGAAGGAAATGCGGCGGTCATGATAGACGAAACTGTTGCCGCACCGGACATCATTCTTGCAGCGGACGGAAGCGGTGCATCCCTTGCATTCGCAGCTCTTTTCAAAATGGATGAAGAAAAAAGAAAGAGCATATCAAAACTTGTTCTTTTCTCTCCATGGCTTGATCTCTCTTTTGACAGTCCGATTTTTACTGACAAAAAATCCAAAGATAAAATTATAACTGCAAGAGACATCCGTTATGCCGCCGAGCAGTACACTTACACCTCAAATGTCTCAAATGTTCTTGTTTCTCCTTTGAAGGCATCGGAAAAGGATTTCGTGAATTTCCCTGAAGTCTACATTCAGTCTGGTGAAAATGAACTTCTTCTTTCACAGGCGGAACATATGAACGACCTTCTTACATGCTATGGAATCGACTGTACTCTTGATGTCGCACCAGGCATGTTCTATCTTTACCAGATGGCCGGGGACAGTCTGCTTGAATCAAGTTTTGCTGTCGAGCGTGCCGGAAAATATGTGAACAAGCGTGCCGATCTTACTGACAAGGAACTTCTTGAAAGGGAAAGACTCATAAAAGAAAACAACATCACGAGGGAGTAATATGGAACTTTTGTCTCCTGCTGGAAATATTGAGAAACTCAAGTACTGCTATACATACGGAGCTGATGCTGCATACATCGGATTGAAAAATTTTTCGCTGCGTGTAAAAGCGGACAACTTCTATGAAGACGAATACAAAAAAGTTGTTGAGCTTAAAAATAAATTTCCAGGACGCCGTCTTCACTGTGCCCTTAATATTGCCTTTCACAATGATGAAATTGACCGTCTTGTAAAAAATATTCCATATTTTAAGGAATATCCGATTGACGCATTCATAGTTCAGGATCTTGGAATTGTTCCGATCCTGCAGAAAGAGTTTCCTGATGCCGAGCTTCATCTTTCGACTCAGGCAAGCTGCATGAACCGTGAGGCGGTAAAGGTCTACAAGTCCCTCGGTTTCAAACGTGTTGTCATGGGACGTGAGGCTTCATTGCAGGAAATTGCGGAAATCAAGGATGCTGTTCCTGACATGGAAATCGAATGTTTCGTTCACGGAGCCATGTGCATTGCCTACGCAGGCCGCTGTCTTATGAGTGCCTACCTGAACGGAAGAAGTGCGCAGGAAGGATTCTGCAGTCATACATGCCGCTGGGATTATGATGTCCTTGCTAAGATTGATGAAAACCATGACGCAAAGAAAATTGCGGAAAGCGGTAACCTTGTTCTCCGCGAGCATAAAAGACCTGATGAATTTTTCCCTGTCTATGAAGGTGAAAATTTCACTGCGGTTCTTTCTTCCAAAGATCTCTGCATGATCGATCATCTTGCTGAACTGAAAAAAGCCGGCGTAGACAGCCTTAAGATTGAAGGACGCATGAAGAGCGTCTATTACGTTGCCATGATCACCCGCGCATACAGAAAGGCTCTTGATGCCCTGGATGGAAAAATCACCGGGGATGAAGCAAAGCCTTTTGTTGATGAACTTTACAATGTAAGCCACAGACCTTTTGCTACAGGATTCTATTTCAACAAGGCGGATGCAGATGTTGCCGTAAGCGGTGCAAGCGACAGTCCTTTTGAACTTTCTGCGGAACTTGGAAATGCACTTGAAGAAGATCGTGTGAATGAAATTCTGAAGGTTGCCGATGACGGTCGAAAACTTCGTCAGGACAAGATAGACGCAATGTGCGAGCCGGAACGCAAGGCCTATGAAAAACGTGTTGCTGACAAACCTGATATGCATCTTCCTTTTGCGGAAAAAATCGACGGTTGGAAAATGTACACTGTTGAGCCATTGAACATGCTTTCAAAGGATACGGAAATTGAACTTGTGTCGCCGGATGTATGCGGTAAAAAAATCCAGTGGGGCAAAGATTTCCTTTTCATCAATCCGGAAAACGGACAGGTGTACAACTGGGTTTGCAACGGACATCCATGTGTCATGTATACCGGTCTTTCCATTGCAGACGGAACTCTCCTCCGTTTCAAGGATCCTGAATACGTTGAAGGAAAATTCAGGGATTCCGGAAGATGAGAAAACTGGCTCCTTTCCTTTTTCTTCTTTTGTTTCCCTTGCTTGCCGTGGCCCAGTCCGCAGATTTTTTGTGGACTGAATATTCTTTTTCTGATACAAGAAGTGTCAGTTCTGATGAGGTGGCATTGTCTGCCTGGCTGTCAAGAAAAACAGAAAGAAATTGCGGAAGGATTGGAGTTCAGTTTGCGGACGAACAGATAACCTTCGATGTGAACGGAATTTTCCTTATGAAAAAATGGAATCATCTTTCCGTTAGTGCCGAAGGAATTTCTTCCATCGAAAAATACAGCGACATAAGTTTCAGGACCAACAATTTTGCGGGAATTGTATTTCACTGGGACATTATAGAAAATTTCTATGCCACAGTTGATGTTCTTTGCGGAATTAAAACCTCGGCTTTCTTTGATCTTGATCTTGATACGGTGTGGAAATTCGATACGATGCTTGGTTTCTACGCAGGCTGGAACAACCACAGCGGCAAAGATCTTTCTTTGTTCATAGGTTCAAGAGACCACTTCTTTTATCCCAATTTCGGTTACATAATCTATAGCCTTTCATATTGTCAGGAATTCGACAGTCAGATGTCCATGAGGGCTTCCGTTTTTGTTCGTGGAATCGACATGATAACGGTTTCCTCCTATGTTGACGGATGGGGAATGAAATTTTCGATGGGGTTCCGGCTGTGATAAAAAGAAGTTTTTCCTTTCTGTTTTTGATTCTTTCTCTTTTTTGTCTTTCGTCATGTTTCATGGGATGGAGCGAATTCTTTTATCGCGATGACCAGGTCAACAAACGTTCCAGCAGTATTGTGAAATTCGACGGAACTGAATTTGCTCCTGCTGCAATTTCTGAAAACTCCTTCAGTATAATTGTCTTTACCGACATTCATTTTGGAACTTTGGAAGAGAGTTTTTGGAAAAACTTTTTAAATTGGATGGAACTAAAAAAAACTGAGCTTGGTTCCGCCTGTCCGCTGAAGTTTATCGTGTGTCTCGGTGATGTTACATCTGAAGCATCGACTTCTGAATACAAGGAATACAGAAAATTCTGTGATGAAGTTTTTAGCAGGACTGGATTGAAGATATATACAATTCCTGGCAACCACGACCTTTATAATTCCGGCTGGGACAATTGGGAAAAATATGTGTGGCCTCATACCGGCGCCTATACTTTCACGACTAAGAATGAAAACGGAAATCTCAGCTGGTATTTTCTTGACTCTGCAAACGGAACGCTTGGTAATCCGCAGTATGAAGATCTTTCTGCAATCATGAAGAATGATTCCAACGACAAGGTTGTCTTTTCCCATTATCCGCTTTATGCCAACGGATGGTGGTATTACATCATGCAGAACCTCAACGAGAGGGATGCGCTCATTTCATTGTATGCAAAAAATCATGTAAAGTATCTGTTTTCAGGACATGCCCACTTTGAACATGACCACGATTTTGGAAATTATTTTTATGAACGTTCCCTCGCGGCTTTCAAGCGAAATGGCGAAGTCGTACTTTTCACGGTGAATCTAAAGGAAAAAAAATACGAATCAGAAAAATTCTATATGGATTAGATGATGTTTCGGACTTGTTGATTGTTCCATAATATTCTAATATTTCAATATGAGTGAATTAAAGGGAATTGAACAGACGGAAACTGATCCTGAGATTCTCATAAATGCTTTTCTCAAGGATTTTTCAGAAGTATACAATTCTGAAGACAAAGAAAAAATTAATGACGCATGGAATTATCTCATCGGAAAAACTGCAGCTTTAAAAAGAAACTGCGGCAGGCCTTATTATATTCATCCCCTCCGCGTTGCAAGAATCCTTGCGGAAAAACATCTTGGCGTTGATACCATTGTTGCAGGTCTCTTTCATAACATTCTTGATGTTGACAACGACTGTCTTGGAGAACTGGAAGAAAAATTCGGAAAGGAAATCGCCAACATCTGCAGCGGTACAGCAAAAATTACAGGACTCAAAATAAAAAGTAAGACCATGCAGCAGGCTGACTGCATCAGGAAAATGCTTTTTGCCATGGTCGACGACATCCGTGTCATTCTCGTAAAACTTGCAGACAGACTGGATAGAATGAGAAACCTTAAGTTTGTAAGTTCCGAGGCCCAGAAAGCCGTTGCAAAAGAAGTCATAGACATCTGGTGCCCGCTTGCAAGCCGTCTCGGTATGGCGGATATAAAAAGTGAAATGGAAGATCTTTCGCTTAAATATTCCAACCCGGATGTGTTTCAGCAGATTAAATCCATTGTTGCCCAGAAAAAACAGGAACGTTCGGAATATCTCAACAGTGCTGTAAAGAAAATCTATACTGCTACGGAAAAAGCCGGAATCTCAGTTTCGATTTCAAGCCGTGCAAAACATTTCTATTCCATCTATCAGAAGATGAGAAAAAGAAACAAAGATGCAGGCGAGCTTTATGATCTGCTTGCCCTCCGCATAATCTGTAATACGGATGCTGAATGCTATACCCTCATAGGAATTGTCCATGGACTTTGGAAACCTATGGATGGACGTTTCAAGGATTACATTGCCATGCCAAAAGCCAACGGATATCAGTCCCTGCATACGACTGTAATCTGTGATGGAAAACCTCTTGAGATCCAGATCAGGACCCAGGACATGCACAACATTGCGGAACACGGTGTTGCTTCCCACTGGCTTTATAAAAAAGGTACCAATAAGGATATGGTCAAGGCGGAAGATCTCAGCATCATCAACCAGCTCAGGGCTTTGCGTGATGAAGATCTGAGCAATGAAAGTTTCTTCAAGGAATTAAAGACGGAACTTCTGGGAGATTCCATTTATGTATTTACACCTATGGGAGATGTAAAGGAACTTCCAAAGGGAGCAAATGCAATTGACTTTGCCTACATGATCCATTCATCCATTGGTGAAAAAATCATTGGTGCCAAGGCTGACGGAAAAATAATTCCGCTTACGCAGCCTTTGAAGAACACTCAGATCATTGAGGTGCTTACAAGTCCACATTCTCATCCTACCCAGGCACACCTGAAGGCCGTAAAGACCAGCCGTGCACATTCAAGGATCAACGCATGGCTTTCTGCCAACGACCCGACTTACATTGACAGGGAAGCTCAGGAAAAACGTGATGCGGAAATTCTTGCCAATACTTTGTATTCAAAGAAAGTTGCGGAAGAAAAAAGAAAGAAGCCAAAAGAAAAGAAAAAGGAATCGGAATACTCAGGAAAGGTCAGGGTTGATGATCTTACAAACTATCTTGTGACCATTGCCAAATGCTGCTCGCCGGTCCCTGGTGAACCGATTGTCGGTTATATTTCACGCAGCAGAGGCATCACCGTCCATCGTGCTGACTGTCTGACGTTCCTTAGAATTCCTGACATAGAACGGCGCAAGGTTCAGGTGGAGTGGGATACTTCAGAAAAAAAGATAAATGAAAAGGAAGAGAAGCTCCGGGAAGAACGGAACGAGAAACTCCGCCAGAAGCAGTTTGAGAAAAATCAGTATAAGAAACAGCGATAGAGGTTTTACGAAATGAAAAGGTTTTCATTATTTTTGATTGCATTGCTTTTTCTTTTTTCAGGATGTCTGAAAAAAAATGACGGCAAGGAAAGTTCAGTTTTAAAGAATACAGTCAAGATCGGATTCGTGTATGCCGGTTCCGTGAAGGACATGGGATATACACAGGCGCAGGATTCGGGAAGACGTGCACTGGAAAGAGCCGGAATCAAAACCATGTATGTTGAGAATGTTCCTGAAAATGCAAAATCTGTCATGGTAATGGAAACTTTGATAAAGCAGGGATGCAACATAATTTATTGCACAAGCTATGGATACAAGCCTTATGTACTTGAAACTGCAAAGAGATTTCCCGAGATAAAATTCGGGCACTGTTCCGGCGATGAGCAGCTTCCAAACGTTACCACATATTTTGGAAGAATGTATGAAGCAAGGTATCTGACGGGTCTTGTGGCAGGTCTTCGTACTTCCACAAACAGAATCGGTTATGTTGCTGCTTTCCCGGTGCCTGAATGCATCAGAGGAATAAATGCTTTTGCTCTCGGAGCAAGGGCTGTCAATCCTGATGCCATTGTTGAAGTAAAATTTACCCAGTCATGGAATGATCCTGAAGTAGAAGCAAAAAAGGCCGATGATCTCCTTAAATCAGGTTGCGATGTGTTGGCTCAGCATCAGAACTCTACTGTTGTCCAGAAAAAAGCACAGGAAAAAGATGCTTACAGCATTGGTTATAACACGTCCATGGCTGAAGCAGCACCAAAGGCTTATTTGACTTCTGCTGTATTCAATTGGGATGTTTTCATATTGGATGATGTAAACAGCTATCTTGAAGGAAACTGGAAAAGCCGCTTCTATTGGGAAGGCCTTGATTCCGGCATGGTGGATGTTGATTCCCTTTCAAAATTATGTGTTCCCGGAACTGCAAGGATTGTTGAGGATGCAAAAGCCAGAATCATAAACAAATCGCTGTCAATTTTCAAAGGTCCTATTCTTGACAACAAGGGAACCCTTAAAGTTGATTATTATGATGAAATGAATTCTTCTGAAATCTGGAACATGGACTGGTTTGTTGAAGGTGTAGTGTGCAAGGAATTTTGAGGAATCGTCATCTTTTGGTTCTGCCGTAAATTCTGTTCACTTCCTCTGTGTATGCATCGGGCTTCGAATAAACTATGAGACTGCTTTCAACCGTAAGTTCAGGGCGGGCACATTTTTCCGCTTCAATTAGAACCATTGTCGGTCTGTCACCTTCCTTTGGCTGAACAAGTCGCATTCGCCTTGCGCCAAGATTGTATTTTTCAAGCAGTGTAAAGATTTCCCCAATCCTGCATGGTCTGTGGATCATGTAGAATTTTCCGTTTGATCTGAGAAGTTCGCTTGATGTCTTTATCACATCCTCAAGGCTGCAGAAAATTTCATGTCGTGCAATCGACTTTGGATTTTCCTGGGTCTGGGAATTGGGCTTCATGTATGGAGGATTGACTGTCACGGCGTCATAGGTATTTTTTTCAAGAATGCTGCATGCGTTTTTCAAATCACCTTCATAGATTTCTATTCTGTTTTCAAGGCCGTTGAGTTTCAAACTTTCTTTTGCAAGTTCAACCATGTCATGCTGAATTTCGATGGCGTGGATTTTTTTAGCCTTTATTTTGTCCGCAAGAAGAATTGGAATGATTGCGTTTCCAGAGCAAAGGTCGCAGATTTTATTTCCTCTGGTATTTTTAGCAAAGTCGGCGAGAAGTATGGCGTCGATTCCAAAACAGAATTTGTTTTTATCCTGGTAGATTTTATATGGACTGCCACAGTCAAAAAGATTTTCCAGTGAAATATTTTTTTCCATAGCAGTGATTATACCACGAACTTTGTATGTGTTCGACAGGCGAGTAATTTTTCTATGGCAAGCAAACTGATTATCCATTATACTTCCATCATGTTTGCACCATTTGATGAAACAAAAGCCTATGAGGCCTGCAAGAAAATCATAACCCTTCTTGATGAAAAAAAAATTACTCTGGAATATACAGGACGCATCAGTCAGGAACGTGCAGACAATGGAATTATGATCGGCTCATGTCTTGCAAAAAATGAGTTTGGAAACGTGATGCTTCTTTATACTGTTTCCGGCAATGCAAGAAAAATTGTTGATTCTGAAAATCTTACAGGCGGAACATTCGTAGCGCCCATTGTCTCAACAGAATCAATCAATGAAGTCCTCAGCTCCAACGACGATAAAATTCACAATCTGACTGATGAAATAAATTCTGAAAATGATATTGAGCGTAAAAGCATCCTTAAACAACAGCGTGAAAAACTTACTGATGAATCCCTTGCGAAAGTTCATGGTCTTTATTTCTTTCATTGTTCCGACGGAACCAGAAAAACGCTAAAAGAAATATGTTCAGTCACAAACGGGGGACGCCTGCCGCCTACTGGAACTGGTGACTGCTGTGCTCCAAAGCTTCTTGATTACTGCTATGCAAATGCTCTTGCTCCTGTAAGCATGTGCGAAGTTTACTATGGAAACGACACTGGAACAAAAAAAGCCGGCAATGTTTATGGCCCGTGTGATGAACGCTGTGGAATTATTCTTCCGGAAATGCTTGGCCTCAAAATCCTTTACCGTGATGAGGATATTGTGGTGGTTGATAAGCAAAGCGGACTGTTGAGTGTTCCTGGACGGGGAAGTGAAAAAAGTGATTCCGTAGAAACAAGATTCCGTAGAATTTATGGAGATGCTGTTGAGATAAAACAGCCTGCGGTTCATCGACTTGATATGGAAACAAGCGGTATCATGATTCTTGCCTTAAAAAAAGAAATCCACCGGGAAATGAATATGGCCTTTGAGCGAGGGGATGTTCAGAAAGAATATGTTGCTCTCCTTGATGGTGTTCTTGCAAGGAAAGGCATCCCGTCCCACGGCCAGAATGAATTGTATTTCCGCCTTGATGTTGATAACAGACCCCATCAGATTTGGGATGAAGTCTATGGTAAAAAAGCAATTACAGAATGGGATGTCCTTGATGTTGAAAAATACACTGCTCCTGACGGCTGTCGTCGTGATGTTACAAGAATTCAATACATTCCCCACACAGGAAGAACCCACCAGCTGCGTCTTGTTTCTGCCGACAGCCATGGATTTGGAATTCCAATAATCGGTGACACTCTCTACGGTCACTGTGCCCCGGGTGAACGATTGATGCTCCACGCAAAAAAAATCACCTTCCCGCACCCAAGAACAGGGGAGAAGGTGACCTTTGAATGCAAAGAGCCTTTTTGATCGGTAAAAATCCGGCCCTTCGACAACGCTCAGGGACCCTGGAATCAACCCAGGCCCCCTAGAATTAATACAGCCCACTAGAATTAATACAGACCCCTAGAATCAACCCAGAATCCCTCGAATTAATACAGGATCCCTGAGCCTGTCGAAGGGTCCTTAATTAAACAATCAATTACTAAACATTAAACTTGAAGAAAAGAACATCGCCGTCCTGAACGACATATTCCTTTCCTTCCTGGCGGTACTTGCCGGCAGCCTTGATTGCGGCTTCCGACTTGTATTCGCGAAGATCGTCAACAGTGTAGGCTTCAGCCTTGATGAATCCCTTTTCAAAGTCTGTGTGGATTACACCTGCAGCCTGAGGAGCCTTGTCTCCGGCGTGGATTGTCCATGCGCGGCATTCATCAGCTCCGCCTGTAAAGAATGTACGAAGTCCCATAAGGTGGTAAACTGTGCGTGCAAGAACTGTAAGACCTGATTCCTTAAGGCCAACTGAATCCATGAATTCCTTGCGGTCATTTTCATCAGTAATGTCCGACAAATCAGATTCAAACTTACCGCAGATTACGATAACTTCAGACTTCTGTTCAGCTGCAAATTTCTTTACTGTCTCAACGTACTTGTTTGTTCCGCTGTCGATGGTGTCCTCGTCAATGTTGCAGACGTAAACCTGTGGCTTGATTGTCAAAAGGTGAAGCTCGTAGACAGCAGCCTTTTCTTCATCGGTAAGGTCTGCCATGCGTGCGCACTTTCCGTCTTCAAGAAGAGGCTTGATTTTTTCGACTGCGCTGAAATATGGAGCAAGACGTTTTTCTTCATCCTTTCCAAGTGCACGAATCTGCTTTGTAACTTTTTCTGCATGCTTGTTGATTGTATCAAGGTCAGCCTGTGCAAGCTCAAAGTCGATTGTAAGGATGTCGCTTTCAGGATCAATCGGCGCATCTGTCTTTGCATCTTCACGGACGTGCTGAATGTCCGGATTGTCAAAGCAGCGTACAACGTGTGCGATTACTGCTGTCTCACGGATGTTTGCAAGGAATTTGTTTCCAAGACCTTCACCCTGGCTTGCACCCTTGATGAGACCTGCGATGTCTACGAAGTCAACGGTAGCAGGAATCTTCTTCTTCGGTTCAAAGATCGAGCACATGAAATCAAGACGTTCATCAGGAAGATCAACGATACCTACGTTTGGATCGATTGTACAGAATGGATAGTTTGCTGCTTCTGCAGGTGCCTTTGTAAGGGCGCTGAAAATTGTTGATTTTCCAACATTTGGAAGACCAACGATACCGCAAGTAAGTTTCATGTTAGTTTGCTCCTGTTACTGCCCTTGCTCTTTCGAGGGCGGCGTTGATGTTGGCGCAGATGTTTTCTTTGCCAAGTTTTTCTGTCATGCCTGTCTTTTCGCAAAGCAGGAATGGCTGTGTATGGATTCCGCTCAAAATGATTGTGATTCCTTTTCTGTCGCATGCGGCCTTTGCCTGCTCAAGTGCCTGGATTCCGCCTGCATCAAGATAGATAAGGTTGCGCATACGGAAGATGATGGCCTTGCAGTCAGAGCCTGCACGTTCAAGGGCATATTCAAATTTTCTTACTGTTCCAAAGAAGAGGGATCCTTCAATTTCGTAAACCATTACGCCCTTTGGAAGGTCGATGGTTTCTGTAGATCCGTCACCCTTGATTCCGGTAACGATCGTTGAGTTTCCAGTTTCAACTTCAGAAAGGTCGATGATTTTCTTGATGAAGAAGAATGCTGCGATGATAAGACCAACACCGATTGCATAGGTAAGGTCAACAAATACTGTGATGAGGAATGTTGCAGCAAGTACTGTGATGTCTGATTTCTGTCCCTTAAGAAGTTTTCTGATTGAAGGAATACCTGCCATGTTCCATGCAACGTTAATAAGAATTGCGGCAAGAGCCGGCATTGGAATATAAGCTGCGTATTTTCCAAAGAAAAGAAGAATTAAAAGCAGCGTAATTGCATGAATCATACCGGCAACAGGGGTTTTACCGCCGTTCTTAATGTTTGTTGCTGTACGGGCAATAGCACCGGTTGCAGGAATGCCGCCAAAAACAGGTGATGCAATGTTTGCAATTCCCTGCGCAATAAGTTCAGTATTTGAATCGTGCTTCGTACCAATCATACCGTCTGCAACAACTGCCGAAAGCAGTGATTCGATTGCGGCAAGAACTGCAATTGAAATTGCGGTCGGGAACAG
>CALELJ010000179.1 GCA_937902445.1 uncultured Treponema sp.
AAGCACGGAATGTTTGACCTTGATGGTGAAATAAAGGGCGACCTTGAAGTTGACCAGCACCACCTTATCGAGGATACAGGCATTGCCCTTGGCCAGCTTTTTGCCAAGGCCCTTGGTGACTGCGCCGGAATCAACCGCACGGGATGCTTCATCTATCCGATGGACGAAAGCCTTCTTCAGGCTGCCGTAGACTTTGGCGGACGTCCTTTCTGCGTATGCAACGCCCAGCTTACAAACATTCCCTTGGTTTCAATAAATGAAGGCAAGGAAAGCAGCTTCCAGACAGACTGCTTTGAAGACTTCTGGCAGGGATTTGCAAACGGCGCAAAGTGCAACATCCACCTTGATACAATCCGTGGAAGAAGCGACCACCACAAGATGGAAGGACTTTTCAAGGCTGCAGCCCGTGCCATCAGAAGCGCAACTGAAATTGACCCGAGACGTGGCGGAGAAATCCCTTCAACAAAAGGCGTGATTTGAGAAAGTGCATCCATGCACTTTCTCAAATTAAGAGTATTGATTCGGCCGCAGTCCGCATCCGTTTTTGCGTTGCAAAAATCATCAATACTCTCAAACTAGATTGCTTGTCCTATGACACGACCTCCTGTCGTGAATTAATAGGATGCAAAATATAGAGGTATTATTATGGACAGTTCAGAAGAAATCTTGAATCTCCTTCGCGACAACGCAAGAATCAGCGTTGAAGACATTTCTGCCATGACAAAAAAGTCTGTGGAAGAAGTTAAGGCTATCATGAGCAAGCTTGAAAAAGACGGCATCATCATGAAGTACGCGACCATAATCAACCCGGGAAAAGACGCGTCCGCGAAACAGAAAGTCCGCGCCGAAATAGAACTCCAGGTTCAGCCTGAAAGGGAACACGGTTTTGACGGAATCGCAGACAGAATCTACAGATTCCCTCAGGTAAAATCCCTCTACCTTATGAGCGCAGACAACTATGACCTTAAGGTAGTTGTTGAAGGCGACAACAACCAGGAGATCTTCAATTTCGTTGCAAAAAAACTTGCAACACTTCAGGGCGTGCGTGCAACTAGAACCCACTTCCTGATGCAGATTTATAAGGAAAACGACATCGTTTATGTAGACGATGACCGCGACAACAGAGAAGCTTTCTCAAGCTAAAGGACGAATTTCAAAAGTAAACTTTTGAAATTCGTCTATCCAAGTCGCAAAACCTGCAACTTGGATCATAGCTTAATAAAATACATTTTTACTTAAAGGATTATAAAAATAATGAATACAAGACCAGATAAATTCAGCTCACTTATGGAGAATACTCCACCAAGTGGCATCCGTAAATTTTTTGAAATGCTCATCGGCCACGATGATGTAATTTCCCTTTCTGTAGGCGAACCGGACTTCCCTACTCCATGGTGCATCCGTGACGAAGCCTTCTACCATCTTGAAAAAGGACATACAAGCTATACTTCAAACTGGGGTCTCATCGAGCTCCGCGAAGAAATTGCAAAATACATGACACGCTATGACCTTCACTACAATCCACAGAATGAAGTGCTCATCACTGTCGGCGCTTCGGAAGGTGTAGATGCAGTTCTCCGTGCAATCCTCAATCCTGGTGATGAGATCATCATCTGCCAGCCTTGCTATGTAAACTATGTTCCACTTGCTGAACTCTGCCAGGTAAAGGCTATTCCAGTCGATACAAGCGTAAACGGCTACTATCCTACAGCTGAACAGATTGAAAAGGCATGCACACCAAAGACAAAGGCCGTCATGATCTGTTCTCCAAACAATCCTACAGGAACAATGATTCCGCGCGATGAGCTTGAAAAGATTGCTGAAGTTGTAAAGAAGCATCAGATTTGGGTCATCAGCGACGAGATCTACTGCGAGCTTGCATACGACGGCAGCGAACACGTTTCCATCGGATCTTTCCCTGGAATGAAGGACTATACGATAATCCTCAACGGATTCTCAAAGTCTTTCGCAATGACAGGATGGAGAATCGGATACATTGCAGCTCCAAGCGATCTTCTTGGTCAGGTTGTAAAACTCCACGGATACAACACAATCTGTGCTCCAATCTTCAGCCAGTACGCCGCAGCAGAAGGACTTCGCAACAGCTGGGCAGAAGTTGAAAAGATGCGCGTAAGCTACCAGCAGAGGCGCAACCTCATGTACAAGGCATTCTGCGACATGGGACTTCCAGTTCCTGAGCCAACGGGAGCCTTCTACATGTTCCCGGACATTTCATCTACAGGACTTACTTCCGAAGAATTTGCAACACAGCTTTTCCAGAAATACAATGTTGCCGTAGTTCCGGGAAGCGTATTCGGTGCAGGTGGAGAAGGCCACATCCGCTGCTGTTACGCAACAGCCGTGGACAAGATCAAGATTGCCCTCGACAAGATTGCCGAATTTGTAGCTGAACTAAAGAAATAACCGTTACCTACCGATAATCTACCTGGGAGAATTTATTTAAAGGTATTTAACGATGTCATTTTTAATCGCAGCAGTCATCATGATTGCCCTTGTGGCGGTTCTCACTTTATTCACCGGAAAGGGGAAAGGTGGTTCCGCAAAGGGCAATGCAAACAAGAACAAAGCTCAGATCATAAAGGAAGCAAACAAGCGCCTTGCAAAAAACCCTCACGACCCTCTTGGACTGGTTCCTCTTGGTGAGGTCTATTTTGACAGCCAGCTTTGGGACAAGGCCTTTTCCGTATACAGCGACCTTGTCAAGCTTGCCCTGGCAAAAAAAGACGGTTCCATCGACCTTTTCACTTCCTTTTTGAGACAGGGCATCACTGCCCTTAAACTTGAAAAATTACCTGAGGCTACGCAAAGCCTTATCAATGCCACAAAAATGAATTCCGTTGCCTACGAACCAAACTATTACCTTGGACAGACAATGGTGAAGCTTGAGCAGTACGACAAGGCCATTCCGCTTTTCAAAAAAGCCCTTCTCGCAAATCCTGAGGCCACAGGCGTTTACCTTCAGCTTGGCCAGTGCTATTACAATGCTAAGAAATACAGGGACAGCCTCCCATGTTTCAAAAAGGCACTGGATGAAGATCCTGGAAACAAGGAAGCCCTTTTTGACATGGCTGATGCGATGTCAAATGAAGGACACCCTGAAAAAGGAATCAAGGTATTCTTGCACCTTAGGGCTGATCCTGTGTATGGTCCAAGATCATGCCTCCAGGCCGGTCTGTACCACCTTAAGACAAACGATGCCCATTCCGCAACAACAGATTTTGAAATCGGTCTCAAGCATGAAAATACTCCGCCTGAAATAAGGATTGAACTTGAGTACAACCTTGCCCGCTGCTATTTTGAAAGCAACCAGATTGCCAAAGGACTTTCACAGCTAAAGTCGATCCGTTCAAAAAATGCAAACTACAAGGACGTCAATACACTCATAAGCAGATACCAGGAATTGAGCCAGAACTCAAATCTTCAGATCTACATTTCCGCAAACTCAAGCGACTTTGTTACATTGTGCAGAAAGTTCATCACAACAAAATACAGAAATTCTACAATCAAGATTCAAAGCATTGATGTTGATGTCCTTTACACGGACATTCTTGCCGAGATCTATTCGGCAAAGTGGGAAGACGTGGCTCTGTTCCGTTTCTTCAGAACAACCGGTGCCACGGGAGAAATCTACGTGCGTGAATTCCACGGACACATGGGAGACGTAAAGGCCGCCCGAGGTTTCTGTATAAGTGCCGGAACATTCACTGAGGAAGCCCGCAAATACATAGACGGCCGCCCGATCGACCTTATCGAAAAGAACGACCTTACAAAGATTTTGAAACAGATTTCAATATGATGGAGGGGATGTCCCGATAAAATAGTATGCTTCAGGATGGTTGAGCGTAGTCGAAACCACCATGCGTATCGGACATTTCGACAGGCTCAATGATCCTGGTCTGAATATTTACCGGTCATTTCTTTTATTTTTTTATTTTCCAAAGACCACAAGATTTCTTTCGTGATCTTCAAGGAAAGGAACCGTCAGCTTTATTTTTTCATATTCTGGAACAAGGAATTTTATCTCTTCCATCTCGGCAACAATTTTTTCTTCCCTGGCTTTGTAGGCCGCCAGAGTTCCGCCTTTCTTAAGCATCTTCAAAAGCCACTTCGTGATTTTTTTATCGAATGGATGGAAAGCACGGAAAACTTCCACATCAAAAATTTCCGGATCCACAAGGTCCACCTGCTTGCAAAGGATCCTTACATTTTTCAAGCCCATGGCCTTTACGGCACTCTCAAGAAATGCACAGCGTTTTTCCATGCGCTCAACAAGAGTGAATTCTGCCATGGGAAAAGCAACGGCAAGAGGGATTCCTGGACAGCCGCCACCGGAACCTATGTCGCCAACCTGAGTTCCGGCTTTGATGAATTTTTCTAGGGCAGGAAATGCCGCAAGGGAATCAAGGACATGGTTCACATAAAGCTCATCCTCATTTTCCGCCTTCATCAGATTGTATGTTTTGTTGAATTCAAGAACACAGCGGCAGTAAGTCTCAAGCTGCCCTACCTGTTCCGCAGAAAAATCCAATGACAGTTTTTTAAGGCCTTCGGAAAGTTTATCGTTCATTTTTGTTCCTTTATGAAAATTCTAAAAAAATGCGGTTGGCAAAAGATGCTTTTATTTTTCACCAAGATCGATGAGGAATTCCATTTTCCAGTCGTCATCATCCGTGCGCATGGTGACAAGATTTCCAGTACGGACCGCAGAAAGCTGCTGCCTTTTTGAAAGCTGATAAAGGAAAGAATATTCGTTGAGATAATCCTGGGTAACGGTTGCAGCCGCATTGTAATTTGTGGCGCCATGGTCACCCGCAGAATTCTTGAAAAGCATATGGAATGTTTCCGTGCGGTGCTTTCCATCACTCATGTACCGCCTGTCACCAGTAACAAGAAAAGACCCGTCACGCTGAATGTCGGAGATGTAGATCTTGCCGCAGGTCTTGAGAATGTCGTAATCGTTCACGCTGAACCTGAGAATTTTTGAGGCCGCCTTTTCCGCTGCGGAAGTAAGGGTATTGCTTGAAACAACAGGTGCGGAAGCAACAATGGTCACAGGTTTTGCGGCAGGAATGTCCTTTGTATTTTTCTTGATCTCTTCTATTTCCAGAAGAACTTTCTCGAGGATGACTTTTGTATCGGATGTGGTCTGGGTAGTGTAAAGATTCCCGTTCAAGGCGGAACCCGAAATGTTGCCTAGAAGTCCAAGGCTGCTCAAAGTTGAAATTTCAGATGCCGTAAGTGTCGATGCAAGATTTTTTCTGCTTTCTTTTTTTTCTTCTGATTCTCCTTCCTTTTTTTCCACCTTTCTGCTTTTATCCTGAACTTTTCTTCCGGTATAAATTCCCTGTGGAGAATAGGTTGGAACATAGAAGCCGTTTCCTATGGCCGGAGATGAAATTGTAGGCATGGCCGGAGAAGAGACTGAACCGATTCCACCGGCGGAGTTCTGGGCAGACAATCCCAATGCGACAACTGTCGATGCGGCAAGAACTGCAATTTTCTTAGAGACTGGCAAGACTTTCCTCCACGAATTCAAGACGCTGTGTAAGTTCATTGATTGATTTTGTAAGACGTGCGCGTTCTTTTTCAAGTTTTTCCCTGGGATCAACTTCCTTTGCTTTTTTCTTCATCATGGCAATTACGCTGTCGGGACTTTTTCCGCTTTTGATAGCCTCTACTGCCTTTGCCTTTTCGTCGGCCTTTTTTATTCCGGCTACAATCTTCATGTTGTCATAGCCAAGGCTTGCATCTTCATCGGGAAGCATTCCGACTTTCTTTGCTGACTTGACTGTAGTGCGTGGAATCTGAAGAACACGGTCGATGTAATCCTCATAGCGGATGTTTGCCTGTTCACACAGTGCCTGTGCCTTGATCAGCGTGCGTCCAAGTTCGATCATTATCTGACCGTTAGGCTCGATGTATTTTTCCTTTATTTCCTGGGTGAGGGCTTCAAGTTCAGGTGAAAGGGTCATGTCCAGCTTGTAATAGCCCTTCTGCTCCGCAACCTCAAGAAGGGAATGAAACTTTGCCCAGAAGGCATTTGTATGGCTTCTTGCGGCATGAGGCGGTTCCTTTCCGCCGCTGGCAATGATGTCCTGCTCATTTATAAGATGATGTGTATATTCATGAATCGCTGTGTAAATCAGCTCGTTGTCTGTCTTGAAGTTCTTGTTGTGAAGAAGGATTTCCCTTGTGTCAGGTTTATAAAGGCCATTTACCCTTTTGCTGTCCTTTCCTGTCATGATGACAGTAAAATCCAGTTCAGAATTCTCAATATCCAGGAGCATTTCCTTGATTTTTTCGTTATCCATAGGACAAGATTATAGTCAAAAAAAGGGGGAATTTCTAGTTGAATGGCGCGTCAAAACCTTTTTGGAAGGCAGACCGTGACTTCAAAAGTTCCGCCTGAAGAGTCCACATTGAAAATTCCATGATACTTTTCAACAATGTGCTGGACGTTTTTCAATCCGATGCCATGGATTCCGCCGTCATTCTTTGTAGTCAGATATCTGCCACCCTTCATTTCGACTTTTGCAAAATGATTGCTTATGTTCAGTATGTTGAACTGGCCCTCGCCTTCAAAGAGATTGAAAATGATTTCCTTGCCGGGACCCGAAGTTTCCGATTCAGCGCGGATTGCATTGTCAATCAGGTTTCCAAAAAGGGAAATCGCATCAAGATCCTTGATGAACGACAGGTCAACACCAGGTTCAACTGTAAACTGGATTTTTATACCGTTTTTTTCGGCAAGGGATTTCTTTTCCGAAAGAATGGCGTTAACCATCCTGTTGTTGGTGTAAACCGATGGAGTGATTTTTGTCATTCCGTCCTCGAAGGAAAGAATAAGCTTCTTAAGATCCTCCATCCTGTTTTCTTCAATAAAAACTTTCATTACGGAAATGTAGTGCTTTATGTCGTGGCGTACAGAAACCTGCTTCTGCTCGATTTCATCAAGATGGTCGTAATACCTTTTTTCCATGTCTACTTTCTGCTTGTAGAAATCAAGCTCATAGTGATCGTTCTGAAGGCGGGAAAGTTTTTCAACGACAGCAAGGACAATGATGTTGCAGAAAACAAGAAGCGGTACTGCTATGCCTATGAACATCTTGTCCTGGGGATTTCCTGTTTCCATGCGGTAAAGATAGATACAGACAGTCATGGTCACGACCGGAAGGAAAAGAAGGCAAAGGTACAATTTTCCTTCAATCAATCTTTTTCTACGTCCTACAAGCCGCTGATAGATTTTTGAAATCGCAAGAGTAAGAAGTTTTTGAAGGGCACAGAAAAAAATCTGCAATGTAGTGCCGTTTATTTCGTGGATGTCGATCCTGAAAATGGCAAAGATGAACATGTAGCTGGATTCAGCAAGAATTTCCATGATGTAGAAAATTCCGAAAAGAAGGATTATCTCAATGGGCTTTGCATGATATCCGATGAAACACATGGTAAGGCCAATGATCACGGTCACCACTACCCGTTCATAATTGGCGATCGTGGAATTGCTGATGAAGATGCCTATGAAGATAAGGTTTGCAACGGCCACAATGAAAAAAACCAGGCAGAAAAGAAAGATTGTCCTGTTCTTCTTGAATTTCCAGTCATAAAAATAATGGAACAGGTCACAGCAGAGAATAACATCTATAATTCCGGCAATGCCGTTGACAATCAGATTAAACATTTTTCGTGTCTTTCAGTTTAAACAATTAATTTGTCCTTGTCATCCGGAATTCCATCACGATCCATTAGCGGTGATATTTAATCCTGTGCATGACTTTTGCGCCGATTATTAGTATATTATTCACATGATTAAAGCACAGATTGAAGACAAGGAACTTTTGGAACATCTTGCATCAATTGAAAAAGATGAGATGGCAATTTTTGTTATGGCAGACGGAAGAATCCGCGGTGCCCTTTTCCACGGAACAAATTTCGTAAACCAGATGCGTGCCCAGCATAAAACAGGAATTCTTGAAACAATGGTTCTTGGGCAGGCTTCACTTTGCGCGGCCCTCATGATGCCTACAATGAAAGGCCAGGAACATATTTCATGGCGCTATGAATGTGACGGTCCTGCAAAGGGGTTTGCCGTAGAAGCTGACAGCACGGGTTATGTCCGCGGCTATCTTCTTGAAGACCACATTCCAGTTGAAAAGCCTCTTGAAAGCTGGGATCTTGCTCCATTTCTTGGCAGCGGAACAATGACAATCACAAAGGTGCACCCTGGAGACAAAAGCCCTCAGGTAAGTTCCGTAGAAACACTTTACAAGAACATTACAAAAGACCTTGCCTGGTATTTCAACCAGTCGGAACAGATCAACACTGCCTTCACCACAAGCATCTTCATGGATACTAAGGGACGTGTAAAAGGTGCCGGCGGTATGTTCATCCAGGTTCTTCCGGAGACAGGCGGAACAAAAAAAGTCGGAGCAGAAAAATCATCGGCTCCTGATTTCAAGGCTGACGAAGAATTGATTACAAGTGTCGAAAACGCCATCAGCGCATGTCCTTCCCTTGGAAAGTGGTTTGAAGAGAAAGGAAACATCAACGACATCGTTTACGGCCTGTTCCGTGAGTTCAAGCCGCAGATTGCCGTAAGACGCGACATCAGCTACAACTGCCCTTGCTGCGAGGAATACTATGTGGAACACCTGAAGTCTTTGGGAAGCGCCCAGATAGAGGAACTTAAATCTTCCGGTCCTGATCCGCTGGAAATCGTCTGCCGCAACTGTGGCAGCGTCTACAGAATTCCGTTTGCAAAACTTTAAAAAACAAAAGGGCTGCCCATGATTTTGGACAGCCCCATTTTATTTTTGATAAGCCGAAAGCATTTATTCAGCTGCAGGTGCGTCTACAAGATCCTTGAGATCTTTGTTTGTCATTGCACATACGCAGGAATCAGAGTAGATGTTTACTGCTGTTTCAACCATGTCGATCACTGCGTAGATTGGAAGGATTACTCCCATTACTCCGATTGGCATTCCCTTGCCTGCCATCAACGAAAGTGTAAGGAAGAAGCATCCCATTGGAACACCTGCATTTCCAACTGCGCTGATAACTGAAATCAAGATCCATGCAACCA
>CALELJ010000180.1 GCA_937902445.1 uncultured Treponema sp.
CAGGGCAAACAGTGCTTTGGTATATATGCTTTTGCCGGAACAGGAATTCTCTTCAATTGCTTTTTCGGCGGTCTCAACAGCACGACGCACGCCAAAACAAAAGCCAAGAACCGCAGCACGAATTATTTTCATAATGAGAATATACAATAAATAGGAATTAAATAAAATATGCCCCCAGGCAGAACCGCAAAGCAAAAAAAACTCCGTCCGCAAAGCGATTTTCATCACGGTGCGGGCGGAGCCCTAATTATGAATTAATAATTTCTTATTATTAATTATTTGCTGTGTGGCTTAACATGATTTGCCCATTCACCTGGCTGCCAGTTGCGGCGTGCCCATGAAATGAAGCCTGAGCTGATGAACATAGAAGAGTAACATCCAGAGATGAGACCAACTGTGAGGATCTGTGCAAAGTCACGGATGCTTCCTGATGTAAATACGAGAAGTGCACATGAAGCAAACAATGTTGTGATTGTTGTGATTACAGAACGGCTCAAAGTTCCGCTGATAGAAGTATCAAGAATAACCTTGAAATCCTTTGTATCAACAAGCTTGATGTTTTCACGAACGCGGTCAAGAATAACAACTGTAGCGTTGATAGAGTAACCGAAGATTGTGAGAACAGCTGCAAATGATGTTGTAGAGAATTCTACCTGTGTCCATGAAATGAATGCAAACATGATCATACAGTCATGGATAAGGGCAACGATTGCACCAAGGGCAAAGTCCCAGTGGAAGCGGATTGTTGCATAGAACCAGATTGCAAAGAGTGTTACAACTGCAAGAACAATTGATTTCCAGGCATTGCTTGAAGAGAAGCTTGAACCAACAAAGTCAGTCTTTACGATTGCAATGTTGTCAGCTCCAAACTTTCCCTTGAGGGAACCTGTGATAGCCTGCTGCAATGTTTCAATGGATGCATCATCATCCTTTGAAATTGCCGCACGAATCTGGAAACTGCGGTTAGCTGCATCACCAAGTTCCTTAACTGCAACATTCTGTGAAGAAAGGCTTGCACGAACATCATCGATGGAAACATTGTTTGCAGCATCAGAAACATAAAGTCTCATTGGCTGGTCAAATGAAAGACGTGCTGTAGATGCGCTGTCAAGGTAGATTCCATAAGAATCTGCTGAACCAGAAGCAAGAACTTTTGCTGTTACGCCTTCAACTGCGTTGAGGGCATTTGCCATATCCTGAACAGTTGCATTCTGTCCGTAAGTAAATGACTTTGTTTCGTTTTCAGCACCTGTTCCTGAAATAACAAGATCAAGAGCTACGTTGGATGTCTCTACGCTTACACTTGCAGAACCCTTATATGTAAGTTCAATAGCAGCAGGTGCAATGCGAACTTCTTCTACAAGACCAGGAACGAAATCAATACCGAAGTTGATTCCGCGAACGATGATTCCTGCGATACCGAATACGATGATTGCGGCACTTGCAATTGCACAGGCAGGAAATGCTTTACTGAAGTTTTTAACTGTTTTCATTATTTAATCCCCCAGCCGATGCTGATGTTTTTCTTGCCAACAACTTCTGTCTGGAAGTCGAACATGAGGCGAGAAACTACGAGAGCTGTGAATACTGTTGAAACAACACCGATTGCAAGGCTGACTGCGAATCCCTGAACTGCACCGGAACCAAGCTGTGACATGAAGATGGCAGCGATGAATGTTGTGATGTTTGAGTCCATGATTGCCCAGAAAGCGTTGTTGAAACCTGTGTTCATTGAAGATGGTCTGTCTTTTCCAAGACGGCGCTCTTCCTTGATGCGTTCAAAAATGATTACGTTTGCATCGACTGCCATACCGATTGTAAGGATCATACCGGCAATAGTAGGCAATGTGATTGTAAGGTTGAATGCGGAAAGGATAGAGAACATGATGTAAAGGTTGAGAACCTGTGCAACACATGCGTTTACACCAGCTCCGTGGTACCAGATAAGCATGAAGATCATGATTGCAACAAGACCTACAGCAATTGCAAGGAGACCCTGTCTGATTGCCTGATCACCGAGAGAAGCACCGATAACCTGCTGGCTTTCTACAGAAAGTGGAACATCAAGCCATGCTGTCTGAAGAACCTTGCGGAGGTTCTGGGCTTCCTTGATTCCGAAACCAGTGATTGCAACGTGTCCGCCTGTGATGGCTGTCTGGATTCTTGCGTTTGACTTTACCTTGTCATCGCTGATGATACAGAGGTTTTCACCAACATGGTCACCAGTAAATTTTCCGAAGATTTCAGCACCTTCGCTGTCGAGGGCGAAGTTAACCTGTGGCTTTCCTGTAAGGTCTTCTGAACCAACTTCAGCCGACTTGATATGCTTACCGTCAAGGGCGATTTCCTTCTTTACAACAAGGTAACCTTCTCTCTGGTCAAGTCCGTAGGCGTCTGTTGAGTAGTAACCCATAACTTCACAGTCTTCAGGAATTACACTTGCGTCGATGAGGCGACCCTTGCTGTCGAAAGTGCTGTCCATGTGGTTGTAGTAGTATGTTGTAAAGTTCTGTGTAGCTTCATTGTCTACAAGACGGAAGTTGAGGATACCGCGACCCTGGATGATGGAGTTGATCTGATCTGCTTCTGCTGAACCTGGAAGTTCAATGTAGATGCGGTCTTCACCCTGCTGTCTGATTGTAGGTGAAGAAAGACCAAAGCGGTCGATGCGGCTTGTAAGAGTTTCAACAGCCTGTGCCATTGCCTCAGCCTTGAGTGTCTCAGCAACATAAGGTGTATCTCCCTGATTTGCCATAACAGCATCAAGGTCAGCCTTAACGATAACGTTCATACCGCCTGAAAGGTCAAGACCAAGCTTTACGGAATTCTTGTAGTAATCCTTGTTCTTGAGAATGCGTTTGCGGTAAACACCTTCAACAAAATTTGTAAGTTCCGTCTTTGAAGAGAAGGAATTGAGTGCATCACCAAGCTTGAGCGATTCAGGACATTTCTTTCCGTCAAGCTTGTAGTTCTTCTTTACCTGTTCAACAAGCCATTTCTGGTCTTCTGAAACAAGTGTCTCTGGATCTGCCTTTACAGCAGCAACCATTGCCTTAACATCAGATGCAGCCTTAAAGCTTGAGTAATCCTTGATGTTTTCAAGAGTGCTCAAGGCAAGAGCCTGATCTTCTTTTGGTGTACGTGCATACCAGCTGATTGTTGGCCACAGGAATGCAAAGCAGACTGCGAGCACAGCAAGTATGATAACTAAACGACTTTTCTTGTTCATTTATTTTTCCTCAGCTTCTGAAGTTGCAGCAGGAGCTGTTTCTTCAGTTTTTTTTGCTTTTTTTCCGAAAAGTGATTTTTTTTCTGCCTTTGGTTCTTCAGCAACCTTGTCTGCGATTACAGTAGCGATTGCAGTGCGGTTGAATTCAATCTTTGTATTGTCATCAACTTTAACCAGTACAGTATTTTCCTTTGTAGAAGCGATTGTTCCGTGGATACCACCGATTGTAACAACCTTGTCACCCTTTTTGAGGGAATCAATCATCTTCTGTGTTTCCTTCTGTTTTTTCTGCTGAGGG
Organism: uncultured Treponema sp.; assembly: GCA_937902445.1. Classification (GTDB taxonomy): domain Bacteria; phylum Spirochaetota; class Spirochaetia; order Treponematales; family Treponemataceae; genus Treponema_D. The sequence continues at coordinate 3,528 of CALELJ010000180.1, forward strand.
CGAATCATGAACAAATACATGATACCCACGATGAGGACCAGAGGCATAAGCATTCCGAATCCGCTTGGAGCAGGTGCAGCAGCAGGAGCAGCGGCCTGCAATAAAAGTGAATTGACCATATTTTCCTTCCTTTCACATTATTTAAAAATAGTAATATAGATTATCATGATTACATATCTATTTCAAGAGAAGATTTCAGCGGATCAGCGTCTGAGAAGTCCGTCAAGTTCAGAATTCTGACGTACATAAGTTGCGTTTGAAGGATCCAGGGCAACAACCTGCTTGAGATAATACTGGGCACGGCGCCAGTCTTTTTTACCGTAATAGATCCTGTACAGCCGGTAAAGGGAATCCTTGTTTCGAGGGTTAGACGTCAGGCTTGAACGAAGGTCCGCAAGCACCTGGTCTTCCGAAGATCTAAGGAAACTGCGCTCATAGTAGAGAAAACTTTTCATCCTGACATTTGATTCCGGCAACAGCTCCTCGATAATCCTCAAGGCCGAGGCAGACTGCCCAGAAGCAACCATAACCTTGATATAGGCCATCTGAACATCTTCGTCGGACGGAGAAGCACCGTAAAGTCTGGAAGCAATGGAATTTGCTTCAGATGTACGCCTCAAGGCAAGAC
>CALELJ010000181.1 GCA_937902445.1 uncultured Treponema sp.
AAGTCCCGCATGACAATTGTCGTATGCGGTGATGAATACATTCTTGAGCAGATCAAGAAGCAGCTTTCAAAGCTTGTTGAAGTAATTTCAATCGAGCACTGTGAAAAGTCTGAAACATGTCAGAGAGAAATGGCATTGATTAAGGTTAAGGCCAGCGGCGAACAGCGTGCAGTGATTATTGAAACATGCAATATTTTCCGTGCACACATCGTTGATGTTTCTGAAAATGCTCTTATCGTTGAAGCAACAGGAAGTGAAGACAAGATTGATTCCCTCATCCGTCTTCTTGAACCATTCGGAATTCTTGAGCTTCTCAAGTCAGGTCTTGTGGCTATGGACCGCGGAAGCAAGATCATCAAGTAAGTTTAGTCCACTTATCGTCAAAAATCTGCCAGCCGTTGTTTTCCTGAATGACGGTTGCTGTTCTGAATATGCGTTCCTTTCTTGGGAACGCATTTTTTATTTCATCGCCAAGTACAGGCATGGAAGATTTTGTGTTGTCCGCTGTCCTCGCAAAAATTATTTTGTAAAGCTTTGTTTCAGTTCCGGCGGTAATTTCAACGGGAAAAATCAGAAAATTTTCTTCTGCGGCTGGGGGCAGAATACGGCAGCCTTCAATTTGTTCCGCCTGAAAATCAAAGGCAAAAAGAGGATAAAGGGGATAGTAAATTTCTTTTTCTGAAGCAAGGCGCACTATTTCTTTCTGGATGTTTGCAAGAAAATTCAAAGTGTCCTTGTTTGGAATCAAGGTGTTCATCAAGAGCAGTATAGAGAATTTCCGCAAAAAATAGTAGATTATAATTATGAGAAAACTTGCATACAGCTTTGCAGTCATTGTGTTTTGTACGATTTTTTTCGCGGCATGTGGATATAAACCTCAGGATTCCTATATCGGAATGAGCGGGGAAAGTTTCATCGCCCTCAATAAGAATGCCGTTAAATCCGTTGCCAATGGCAGAAAAAATAAATTCCTTTTTTATGGATTTACCGGAAACCAGAAGGCCCATCTAAAAAATACAGTCTACATGAATTCCGGTGCTGCTGTTTCTGTTCTTGTGGAATTCGACGCAAGGGAAAAAAACAGGGAAGAAAAATATCCTTTTGCTTTCGGATTCATTTATGACGAAGATCTGGAATCAATTAAGAAACCTGACAGCCGTTTTCTTCTTCGCACTTCGATTAATGGAGATTTTCTTGAGTGTCAGAAAAATAAATTCAGGCTCTCCCTTTCCCTTTCTTCATCACAGGATATGCCATGTGGTTTTTTTGTCTACGGAACAAAGCGGTTCAAGGTTCTGGAAGCATCAATCACAGATCCTAAGATCGGTTGGGATAACAGTACGGAAATTCCTCATTTTGCTTTTGGTGCCAATGGTGGAAATGTTTCCTGGAATTTTACGGAAGCGGATTTTTCTGATGCCGCCACAGTTTTTCCTCAAAAAAATTCCGTAAAGAAAATAATGCCAAAAATTCAGATAGGACTTGTTCCTGTCTCGGATAACGGTGAGTGGAGAAAACAGCTGTCCACAACCTTTGATTTCAACGGTGAGAAAATCAGGCTTCGTCTGCAAAAAGACCAGGATTCCGCATTGATACAGGCATCATCTCTTGCAAAACCTTACGGAAAAATTTCTGTAATGGAACATCAGGAACTTGTTTCATCCATCATGCTCAGGGCAAACAGCAGCAAGCTTTCCGTTGAAAAATTCGGCAAGGTTCTTGTTCCTCTGAAGACTGACCTTGGTCTCATAATGGACTGGCCTCAGGAAAACTGGAGGTGCAGGGACTACGAACTTTTTGAATGGGAACAGTTTCCGGGCGTCCTCTTCTTTGATTTTGCAGACTATAAAATCCAGAACCAGTTTTTTACACGCCTTGCATATTTTGTTGAAAAGGCCGGCTACAAGGGTACTCTGGTAAGCGATGATTTTGTTGAGAACAAACACGGATATAATGCCCATGACTACAGGGCGGAAGATCTTGCAGCTTTTTTTACTCTTGCAGAAGTTGAGGAGTTCCCTCTTAATGAACGAGAAAATCTTTTGCGTGAAATTCTTGTGTCAAATAAAATCATTGAAACCAATAAAGACGGAACATACTCAGCGCTGAAAGGTGCCGTTGTTTCCTTCAGCAGGGAATCGCAGCGCTATCTTCGCCGTACGTTCCTTGCCCACGAAAGCTGGCATGGAATTTATTTCATCGATGAAGAGTTCAGAAATGTGGTCGCCACATGTTATTCAATGTTTGATCCTGAATCCATGGAATTTCTCAAGACTTTCTGGGAAACACAGCCTGGTCTTGGCTATGACCGCAATGACGAATATCTCATGCAGAATGAATTCATGGCCTACATAATGCAGCAGACTTATGCAAACATCCAGCCATATTTCCTTCAGGTTGCTGGACGTGGTTCCGTAAACAGAATCCAGAAAGAAGGCGCCGCATACATCCGCAATACAAATGCCCAGGCCTTTGTTGATGCAGGAGAAGTCCTGAATACCTATGCCTTTGACAAATGGGCGCTGGCATGTGGAAGAGTTTCACTTATTGAACGTGACTAGAAAATCATATCGATGTTGAACTGCTTTTCGCTTTCAATGGTACCAGGTGCTCCGTGTCCCGGGAAAATTAAGGTCCTGTCTGGAAGCGTAAAAAGTTTATCCTTGATTTTGTTGCAGAGAAGTTTTTTCGAGTACTGGCTGGAAGTGCTTCCTGTTTCCCCCGGAATTATCGTGTCCCCTGTAAAAAGAACGTCTTCAATTTTGTAGACCATGCTGTCAGGGGAATGTCCCGGAATGGAAAAGAACTCCACGTTGAGGTTTGCGATTCTCGTCATTCCGTCTCCATTCAATATCGAAGAATTCATTCCGTAGGTTTCTGAATCAGCGGCATAGACTGTCGGATTGTAGATTTTGGTCAATGTCCTCAATCCTTTGATGTGGTGGGCATGGTTGTGCGTAATGAGGACCGCCACCAGTTTATATCCTCCGTCTTCTATCTGCCTGATTATTTCATTTGAAATCTGACCCGGGTCAACGATGATGGCTTCCATGACAGCAGGATCATCATTGACGATGACATAGGAATTTGTGAATCCGTCGATGCACAGATGGAAATAAACTTTCATAGACTTTCTCCTTCATCGATTGTTCCCAGGTCGCCGATAAGTCCACCCTTGTTCCTGTCGATAAGAGCTTCTCTTGTGTTAGAAAGCTTGAATGAAACATTTTCCCTTGCTGAATCATAGAAAATTGTTTTCTTGAGATTGCAGTCCTGCATTGAGGTATTCATAAGAATAGCCTTGATGAAACGGCTGTTGTAAAGGTCCGAATTGTCGAAGCTGCACTGGTAAGCTGTTATTCCGTTGAAATTGTTGTGGATAAGGTCGCTTCCTGTAAGAACCATGTGAACGAACTTGGATCCGGCAAAAGAAGAAAACTGAATGTTGCTGTTGATGAAGTCGCAGTCTGTGAATGTGGCGAAATCCGTTGCACACATGCGCATCCTCATTCCATCCGCATGTACGTTGTTGAAAAGAACGTGCTGAAAGTTGCATCCGTAAAATCTTTTGTTGGAAAGATCAAGGCCTTTGACCGTGATTCCACAGGCTGTGAGGCCGACAATTTTATCGTGGGTTTCGACGTACTGTCTGATGGAGTTAAGGTATTCCTCTTTGTTTTCCGTGTGGTCAAAACAGAATCCAGGTTCGTTAGAAATAATTTCACCGTCACGGATTATGGAAAGTGCTGCGTTCCTGCAGTCCGGGCACTGGCATGTATTGCTTATGAACATGATGGAATTTTATTTTATATATAATTTTTAGTCAAATAAAAAATTGATGCCATCCGAAACCGGGGATTTCAGGGCAGGGCAAAATTGAATTTTCCTTTGTTTACATATATCATGTTAATTATGAAAAATGT
>CALELJ010000182.1 GCA_937902445.1 uncultured Treponema sp.
AGGACAGCCTGAACTCCACCAGCATCGTCAAGCTCGCACATGAATGTGTGTCCTGCTGGAGCAAGGTGGCAGAGGTTTGGAGTTCTGTTAGAAATTTCGTTTACTTCGTGAAGGTCGATTTCAATGCCAGCTTCGTGGGCAATTGCCGGAAGGTGGAGCATTGTGTTTGAAGAACATCCGAGAGCCATGTCGGCTGCAAGACCGTTCTTGAAATTTTCCGCAGTCATCATCTGGCGTGCAGTGATTCCTTTCTTGTAAAGGTTCATTACAGCCATACCTGCGTGCTTTGCAAGGGCGATTCTTTCACCTGTAACGGCAGGAATTGTTCCGTTTCCTGGAAGACCAAGACCCAAAACTTCAGTAAGACAGTTCATTGAGTTTGCTGTGAACATACCTGAACATGCACCACAACCAGGACAAGCGCGGTGTTCCATTTCCTTAAGCTGGGCTTCTGTAACCTTGCCGACTGCAAGACCGCCAACAGCTTCAAACATGTCTGTAAGAGAAAGATTTTTTCCTGAATATGGATTTGAAGGATCGTTTCCTGCAAGGTGACCTGGCATCATTGGACCGCCTGAAACAAATACTGTAGGAAGGTCAAGACGAGCGGCAGCCATAAGCATACCTGGAACGATCTTATCACAGTTAGGAATCATGACAAGAGCGTCAAACTGATGTGCCTTTGCAACACATTCAACGCTGTCAGCGATAAGTTCGCGAGTTACGAGGGAATACTTCATTCCTTCATGGCCCATGGCGATACCGTCACAGACACCGATTGCAGGGAATTCGATTGGAGTTCCGCCTGCCATGCGTACACCTGCCTTTACAGCTTCTGCGATGCGGTCAAGTTCAATGTGACCCGGAATAAGTTCATTCTTTGCGCAGATGATGCCGACCATTGGCTGGTCAAGTTCTTCATCAGTGTATCCTGATGCGTAATAAAGTGAACGGTGTGGTGCGCGTGCTACACCCTTGCATGCGTTGTCAGATTTCTTTGCCATAGTATTTGCCTCGAATAAAAAATTAAGTGAGAGTTAAGTTTGTTAAGTATAATTTCATTCGACAAAATATGCAATTAAATAGTAATTAATTACTACGTGCCTCTTTTTTGCTTCGCTTTTCCTTATACTGTTCGGCATCGGCATTCTTCAACAGAGTTTCCAGATTGTAATTGTCTTTGTCAAAACTTACGGCACCCAGGCTGATTGAAAGCTTAAAAGGCTCTTTTGTATTTTCATTCCATTCCTTACAAAGCAATTCAAGTCGCTTCTTGAGTTTTTCAAAAACACTGAATGTCAGGGAGATTGACAAAATGCCAAATTCATCACCGCCAAGACGGCCTATGACATCTGTGGAACGAAAAGTTTTTTTAAGAACATCTACTTCTGCCAGAATTGCCCGGTCACCTGCATCATGGCCAAAAGTGTCGTTAATATACTTCAGCCCGTCGATATCACCGTAAATAACCAAACCTGACTGATCAAGACTTGCGGCAATATTCAGCTGCTGCTGAGCCGTAAACAAAAATCCGCGCCTGTTTAAAATACCGGTCAGTTCATCCGTCTTAGACAAAATCGAAAGGTCCATATTAAGCTGCTTGAGATTGCTTTGCTTGCGTTCGTTCATGGTAATGTCGCAGGCAGAAGCAATGAATTTCGACAGAAGGGAAAAAATAAACTGATAGGTACCGCAGTCAATTTCATCCATCGACATGATCATATAGCCGTATTGGAATTCGGCATGATAAATCATTTTAACAAACTGAACTCCCTTGAAATCATCCAGCATGTTATCCGGCAAAAGACTTTCAGAACAGTCAAAAAAATTCTGGGTGTTGACAATCGGTACAGTCTGTTTCTGATTTTTCAGGTAATAAATATATGCCTCATCAGGCAGCTCAAATTCTTCATTTTGTGAAACGGCTACAGGACTGGAATATAGGCAGATTGCACACTGCTTTATGTCAAAGTCCAGCAGATGACGTTCCAGACGCTGAACCAGCCGCTCAAGCGATAGATTACTATGCAGTTCCTCAACAAAATTCAAAACCTTCAGGTTCAGGTCTCTCTTGTCAAAAAAAGAGGAAGAGATATTGCTGAAGAATTTATCATCCCTCGCCGTGTAATTGTCGTTTTCATCAACTGTAATATAACGAGTCTCGTATTTATCCAGACAGCCACAACTTGCACGCATACAGCATGCAGGAGTTATTGTTGAAACCCAGGGAACTTTTTTTCCATTGACCATATCCTGCAGAAGCATGGTTCCGTAAAAAATCTGATGGGGAATTCTCTGGTCCACGGAACTCAAAGTTGGAAAACAGTAGCTGGCCCTAAAAGTATTGTCAAATCCGGTTACTGCAACATCTCCTGGAACATCAAGACCAAGTCCAGTCAAATATTCGATTGCCCCCAATGCCATTTCATCAGTTACACAGACAAGGGCATCAAAGTTCACGTCTTCTTTGCGCTTAAATTTCTTTTCAAGTATGCTGATTGAACTGTCAACAGTATACTCACCAAAAAGCAGCAGGCTTTTGTCAAACGGAACATTATGTTCGGCCAATACTTCCTTGAAAACTCTATAGCGCATCAAAATATCTTCGCTCTTGCATTCAATTCCCATAAAGGCAAAACGTTTTTTGTTGTGTTTTTCAATCAGGTGGGCTATAAATTTTTTATACGCTCCGGCACCATCTACAACAAGAGACGGGATGCCTTCAATTTCAGTAATTACCGAAAAAGTTGGAAGCATTTTGCTATACTGCTTCACAATTTCAATCATTTTGGGTTCACCGATATGTCGGCTAAGAGCAGCCGTCGGCATCAAAAGTCCATCTAAATTTTTTTTGTTGAAGAATTTTGAAACAGACCATTCCTGATATGCATAGTCGGTTTCATCCGCTCCAGGTTGTTTTGAAATGAAAAGAAGACAATCATTGCCGGTTTTCTTTGCATACTCAACAGCACCGTCTATCATTTTCTGAGAATATTCATATTCGATATGAGTTACCGGAACACCTAAACGCATGCTAAATATTTTAACACGCTAAATTCCACCTGTCAAAAATACAGGTTCATATCTGCGGGAAAAGTTCCGTTTCAATTCCAAATTTTCTGGCACTACATAAACGCACTGAAATATGCTATAGTCATAGACATGAACGAAATTGAAATCAAAGCCAGAGTTGCCGACAGTAACAAGCTTGAAGAAAAGCTGAATTCATTCGCTCAATTTTCAAAAAACGTCATCAGGGATGATTCCTACTACATCGGTCCCTCAGGTAAAGGCAAGAAAATCAGAATCAGAAAAGAAAGTGAAAATGGAAACATCTCCTGGCTTCTTACATACAAGAAAAAGGAAAACAAAACTGGTCCAGAAGGAAAAACAACAGAGGTCAACGAGGAGCTTGAAACAAAAATAGAAGATCCTACACCTCTGATCCGCTACCTTGAAGATTCAGGGTATTCCGTGGCTCTCTCAAAGCACAAGGAAGTCCGCGACTGGATCTACGATGGAGCAACGCTGGAACTCTGCATGGTTCCGCCTTTGGGTTGGTTTCTGGAGATAGAGATTCTTGCGGCAGACAATGATGATTCAACGATTCAGTCTGCCCAGAAAAAACTTATGGAAATCCTGAAAAAATGCGGACTTTCAGAAAAAGACATAGAGACAAAATATTATTCGCAGCTGCTGAAGGAAGCAGACGGCAAAGCAAAATAAATCTACACATAAATAGGAGTACACAGAATGTTTGATTCAAAAGATTTCAAGAAGGCAGCCCTTTCCCAGCTTAAAGGCAGATGGAAGACACCATGCCTTGTAACACTGACGATGCTTGTTGTCTTCACGATTACAAGTTCAAGCACATTCATGAATGAAGGCACGGCGGGATTTTTCATTTCTGCATTTGTTTACGGCTCATCAATTCTTGCCATAACCAGCCTTTACAGAATGCTTTTCCTCTACTCCAATCCGGTGACCTATTCGGATTTCATAAACGGCTTCTCCAAGTTCATCAGGGGAACTCTTGCTTTCCTCTGGATGTCCTTGTGGATCACCATCTGGTCATGCCTCTTTGTGATTCCTGGAATCGTAAAAGGTTTCGCATACTCACAGATGTTCTACATCCTTTCCGAAAACCCTGATGTCGGAATCATCAAGGCAATGAACATAAGCAAGGTGCTCACAAAAGGTCACAAGGCCGATCTTTTCGTACTCGCTCTTTCTTTCATAGGATGGGATATCCTCAGCATCCTCACAGGCGGAATTCTTTTCATCTGGGTAATACCATACATGACAATGACTTTCACCGACGCCTACTATTATCTCAAGCAGGAAGCCCTCAGAACTGGAAAACTTACTCCAGCGGATTTTGAGAAATAAACAAAGGAGAGACAGAAAATGAGATTGAGAAAATTCAACAGCGGCTCAATTATCTTTGCCGCAATAATTGCCATCGCCGTCATAAGCGGAATCAATACCGTCGCAAAAAAAATTTCAGCCCCACACGGAAACGAAAAATCAAAAGCTGAATTCAAAGCTGTTGAAGACAATAGAAAATTCATGAGCCGTTTTGTCGGAAAGAATGGAGGAATAAAACTTCCAAAGAACGAGTACATCGCCCGGATTGAAATAACCGGAACCATCACAGAATCCGGAGATACATACAACCAGAAATGGATCTGCGAAACAATCAAGGAACTTCAGGAAGACAAAAACAACAAGGGCATCATCCTCACTGTTAACTCTCCTGGCGGCGGACTTTACGAAGCCGATGAGACATATGTTGCTCTTGTTGAATACAAGAAACAGACTTCACGCCCAGTCTATGCATACTTCAAGAATCTTGCAGCCAGCGGAGGATACTACATCGCATGTTCTTCCGACTACATCATGGCAAACAGAAATTCCCTTGTCGGTTCAATCGGCGTAATCTGCGGACAGTTCGTAGACCTTTCACAGCTCATGGACAAGTACGGAATCAAGATGAAGACAATCCATTCCGGCCGCAACAAGATCATGGGTTCCGTAAGCGAGCCACTGACAAAGGAACAGGAAATGATCATGCAGTCAATCTGCGACGACGGCTATGACCGTTTTGTCGAAGTGGTTTCAGACGGAAGAAAAATGACAAGGGATGAAGTCATCGAACTTGCCGACGGAAGAATCTACACGGCAAAGCAGGCAATGGAAAACAAACTCATCGACAGTACAGGTTCGATGGAAGATCTTGTAGATGCCATGAAACGCAAGGAATACGATTTTGCTGATTACGAAGTTGTGGATTACTCATACACAAAACCGGAAAATTTCTACAGCCTTCTCATGGGATTCGCAAAGGAAATCAGAAAGACATCGGCAGGCAGTGCCCTGCTTCCATCGGCCGTTGAAAGCAGACTGGAAAAGAAAATTCCATTCCCGGCATATTACTGCGACCTGATGGATTAATCTGTCAGGCAGAAGCTGCGCTTAACAAATTTCAATGACATAAAAAGGGGACAGTCCTGATGGACTGTCCCCTTTTCTTTTATTTGCTGATGCCCAGCACGTCTTTAACGGCTGTAACCAGTTCCGGGATGAAAACAGGCTTACGGAAAAAATGCTTTACACCAAGATCACGGCAGGTCTGCTCAAGTTCAGGATCCTCCATTGCCGTAACGACAATAATCTCAGGATTTCCAAAAGCATCGCTGGTCTTTACTGTATGGCAGATTTTAATTCCGTCTATGCCAGGAAGACTGAGGTCAAGAATAAGGCAGTCAGGCTGCTTTTTCACCGTCATCGACCCGGCCTCAAACCCGTCGAAAGCCTGGTAGATTTCCGCATCAGGCATGCTTTTTCTAAGGATTGAAACGCTTACATTGTTGAAACTTTCATCGTCGTCAACAAAAAGAATCTTTATTTTTCTATTTTCCTGGGTATTTTTTGTACACTGAACAAGCACGTCATCAGGAACCCTCATCTTTCGTCCAGTCATGAATTCAGCCAGATCATCGGGATACACACGGAACTGACCGCCAGGAGTTTTATACGCTTTTAAATGCCCATTTTTAATCCAGTTGATTGCCGTCTGGTTTACTACGCCACAATAGTTGGCAACTTCCAGAGCGGAATAGACAACCGGTCTCTCTTCACCTTTTTCCATGGCGCAAACTATATCATTTTTTTATTGTTAATGCCATATTTTTCGTAGAGATTTTTGATAAAATGGAGGAAAAAACACACTTTTCTTAAAATAATCTGTATCAACGGAACTATTCAACAGTCTTCAAGATTACTTTCCTTCAGGGCACATTCAATTTCCTTCAGGGTGAACCCTTTCTGCATGAGTGAGACTTTGATTTTATCAGGATCTTTTTCAGCAATTTGATTAAGATAATCATGTACTTCGATGTCTGGCATATTATCCATTTTCTTAAATACATTTGGAATCATGTATCTTTGAAGACG
>CALELJ010000183.1 GCA_937902445.1 uncultured Treponema sp.
AAGCTGCAGGCATTACAAACATTGTATGTGACCCAACAACAGCAGAACTCCTCAAGGACATCGACGGCATCAAAATCCTTACAGCCGAAAGCCTTAAGGAAGCAAACGAAAAGCTCATGGATGCAGAAAACTTCCAGAAGACTGAACCAAAGCTCTACAAGGCAGAAACAGTTCAGTTCAACGAAGAATGGATGGAAGACTACAAGGAAGCCCTTGAGAATCTCCCTATGGCAGGACACTTTGAAACAATCCGTGCAATCGAAATTGCAGTAGCAGGAAAACACAACATCCTTGCTACAGGTGCTCCTGGATGCGGAAAGACTCTCCTTACTCAGACTTTGATGCCAGCTCTGACACCAAAGATGACAGAAGAAGAATCCAGACAGATTACAAGAATCAATTCCCTTGCAGGCCTTGATTCACCAAAACGCGACAAGCTTGTTCCTCCATTCCGTATGCCTCACCAGACAGCGACAATCGAAGGAATCTGCGGCGGCGGACCAAACTGCAGACCGGGAGAAATCTCCCTTGCACATCAGGGAACACTCTTCATGGATGAAACGGCAGAATTCCGCTCATCAGTAATCCAGATGCTCAGAGTTCCGCTTGAAAGCCGCCAGATTACATTGAGCCGTGCCGGACGTTCAACAAGTTACCCTGCTGACTTCCAGCTTGCAATGGCAATGAATCCATGTCCTTGCGGATGCTACGGCTCACCTGACAAGATCTGTCTCGACAGTGCACGTTCAATTGAACAGTACTGGAAGAAGATTTCAGATCCTCTGCTTGACCGTGTAGAAATCAAGACTTTCGTTCAGAAGGATGAAAAAGACACAAGAAAGATGTCCATCGATGAACTTAAGGCCCAGATTGCAACTGCCTATGAAATTCAGAGAAAACGCGGCGTTTACAACAGCCACATGACTCCTGAAGAAATCCAGAAGTACTGCAAGCTGGACAAGGAAGGACAGGCATACCTTGATAAGGAAGAAGACAAGCTCACACCAAGAGGAAAATCAAACCTTTTGAAGCTTTCCCTTACTATCGCAAACATGGATGGCCGCGAGGAAATCCGTATCAACGACCTTAAGGAAGCCCGTGAACTTTCTGCACCTGTATTCGAAAAACCTAAAGCTTTCGTTTATAACCCTGAAGAAGCAAAGACCGTTGGTGAAAAAGCCGTACAGATGGAACTCAAACTTGATGACGTAAATATTTCTCAGTCACAGATAAGCGACGCAGAAAAGGAACGCTCAAGAATTACAGAACCAGTCCTTAATGGTGAAAGAACAGGCATGTACACTTCATTCAAGAATTTTGAAGACAAAGGCGTTTTCGACATTCAGGGGGCAACAGTTAAAACTTCTAAAAAAGGAGGACTTACTCCTACAGGCTGGAAACAGCTTCAGGCTGCAATGGAAATCTATCGTTCAAAGAAGTTTGAAACTTTCCGTTATATCATAATTAATGAAAAAACTGGTGAAATTGCTGATC
>CALELJ010000184.1 GCA_937902445.1 uncultured Treponema sp.
CGCAAGCTTTCCAATTTCTACCATAAGAAAGTCATGGTCATGGAAGTTTCATATCCGTTTACGAATGACGACGGAGACGGTTTTGGAAATGTTGTTTCAACCATGTCGGCAAACCAGGAATTCAAATATCCCCTTACAGTCGAAGGGCAGGCAATTGCGGTCCGTGATGTAATCGAGGCTGTGGCAAAGGTCAAGGGTGCGGGAATCGGCGTGTTCTACTGGGAGCCTGCATGGATTCCGCCAAAGCACTTTGACCTTTCGAGGGATGATGCGGAAAAGGTTCTTGCATACAACCAGAACTGCTGGGCACAGTATGGCAGCGGCTGGGCAACTTTCAATGCACGGAACTATGACAAGGAAGTGAAGTCTGCGGTTAACGGCGGAACATGGGACAACCAGGCATTCTTTGATTTTGACGGCAAGGTTCTGGACAGCATCAATGTATGGAACTATGCAAGGACAGGTTCAAAGGGAGAGCTTAAGGTCGTTCACATTGATGACCTCCGCGTTGAGTTTGCTTACGGAAAGCAGAATGAGCTGCCTTTGACCGCAAAGGTTGCCTACAATGACGGAAGTGTTGTCGATGAGATGGTTGACTGGCACAGGGCCCAGGCGGAAGCTGTTTTGATCCATCCGGACTTTGGGGAATACAAGGTTACAGGCAAGACAAAAAAAGGCGATGACGTAACATGCTACGTGAATGTTACGGCAAGCAATTTCCTTGTGAACGGAAATTTTGAAAAGGGCAGTCTTGAAGGCTGGACGGTTACAAATGATCTTGGCAAGGGAAATCCTAAAGTTGATAAGAACAACCAGAATGCAAAGGAAGGTCTATGCTATGCGACCGGTTGGGAGCCTGACAATTTTGATTTTACATTGAGCCAGGAACTGAAGGGGCTTGATAAGGGAAACTACAAATGCTTTGCTTCCTTTGAGGGAACAGGAATCAAAAATCCAAGCGGAACATGCCTTATGGTTGGAATAAGGAAAAAGAACGGGAAGACAGTTGTACTGAAGGCGGATGCAGTGATTCCAAACCAGTGGAAAAAGTTTGACCGTGTTGAAATTCCTTCCATTGATATTGACGAGAGTGTGGAGTCTGTTACGGTTGAAGTAAGGATGGCGGCGGAGTACGCAAAGGACGGGGCAAATGGTGCATGGCTTGTCTGCGATGATGTCAATTTTCTGTTTGTAAAGTAAGTAAAAAAGCCTGCTCTCGTCAGGAACTGTCCCAAAGCCGCTCCGGTGCGCCCTTCGGTTGCAAGTCGCGTTTTGGGACAAACCCTGACTACGCAGGCTTTTTTAGTGCTATAGAAAAAATTAACATCATCTTGGGATATGGGAGACGGGTAGAAAAAACTTGCCTTCCGCCAGGAACCATGCCAAGCCTGCTCCAGTGAGACTCCGTCTCAAGTCGCAGATTTTTTTCCTGCATGAACAAGATTGCGGGGCAATCTTGGGGCGAAAGTTATTTAGGTAGTTGGGTTGTTCTGGACGAGGCTTTCGCCCTTCGCTCCGGCAGGCTTTTTTAGTCCATAAAGGAAATTGACATCATCTTGAAAAGTTCTCATTCAATCTGACTTTTTTCATAGTAAAAATGGAAAAATTCCATAACTTTTAAGACGCATTTGGGGCTATAAAGTTGTCATATTAAATCAAGCAAAGAGAGGTGCGTTATGATTAAGATGGCAACAACAGCAATCAACTGTGTTTTTGATAAGAAGAAGAATCTTGAAAAGTACATCAAGTACATTGATGAAGCATCGGCAAACGGCTCCAATCTTGTAGTATTTGCAGAACAGAGCCTTCAGGGATATCTTACAAGCCTTGTAAAGATGGAAAGCTCTGATTTCATGTATCAGTATAAAAATGCTGAGATCGCCGGCGAAGGTGAATGCTTCAAGGCAATCATGCAGAAAGCTAAAGAAAAGAACATCTATGTAATCTTTGGATATACAGAAAAGGACAAGGATCAGGACTGGGTTCTCTACAACTCCATGGCTCTTGTTGGACCTGAAGGTCTTGTTGGAAACTATCGCAAGGTCCACAATCCGTTTGATGAACTCCACATCTATACTCCGGGAAATGAATTCAAGGTATTTGACACTTCCATCGGAAAGATCGGCATGCTCATCTGCTACGACAAGTCGTTCCCGGAAAGCACAAGAACTCTTGCACTCAAGGGTGCTGAGGTAATCGTAATGTCTACTGCATGGGGCTATGAAACTTTTGAGACAAAACCTGAAGACATCAGCAAGGACAGATCTTTCTATATTTACGATCTTTATGACCGTGTCCGCGCCATGGAAAACTGCTGCTACTTTATTTCCGCAAACCAGGTCGGAATTACCGGTAAGGGAAATTATTTTGGAAACAGCAACATTGTAAATCCTCGCGGTGAAATCGTTGCATCTACAGGAACAAAAGAAGGCATCGTATACTATGAAACTGAAAGCATTCAGGAAGACCGCTATGATGCAATGCATGTTGGATTCTTTGGACTTAACATGATCAAGGACAGAAGGCCTATAGCATATTCAAAGATTGCCGAGCCAAAAGAATTCAGTGCAGACGGTGAATGGCTTTAAAAAATAGTTATGAATGAATTCATTGCTTAAATATACAAGAGCTGACACCAATCCGAATTTATAATCCTCCTAAGGATCAGTGTCAAAGGCGACGCGTACTTTTAGTGCGTGCCGCTTTTTTTTTGGAGTATCCAATGTCGAGCTATTCAGTTTTAATTGTTGATGACAACAGGCTGTGCAGAAAGCAGCTGATGGATCTGGAATTTCTCAAGGACAAAAAAGTCTTCAGGATTGCCGGAGAAGCCCAGAACGGCTTTGAGGCTTTGGAAATTCTGCGCAGTGAAAAAGTTGACATCTGTCTTACTGACATAAACATGCCTAAAATGAACGGCATCAATCTTCTTGCTGAAATAAAGAGGGAAAATCTCTGTCCGTGCGTTATTTTCATTTCCGGATATGAGGAATTCGATTACGCTGTCGAGGGAATTCGAAACGGCGTCTTTGATTACATCCTGAAGCCGGTGGAAGAGCAGAAGATTTTTCTCAGCATCAACAGGGCCATAGGGTACATTGAATCAAAACGGAAGCAGGATTTTTTCTGGGCATTCAAGGCGGACAACGTTGTCAAAGCCATAAACAACGGCGACTGGCTCATCGATGGTGTAATTTACGAATTCATGGAGTACATCCAGCAGCAGGATTTTTCCATCGGCGGACTGGAAATAGAATTCAACCACATCTTGAAGTATGTCTCAAACAAATGCCTTGAATCAAAACCGTACATCAAGAAATTTTCAATGCTTGATGAAATATGCCGGCTTAAAAATTCCCTTTTCAATTCAAGGGAAGAACTCGTGGAAGTTGCCAGGTTCCGTCTGAAGGATCTTTACAATGAATTCAACAAATTCAATCTAAGTACTGAAAACCAGGTTCTGAAAAACATTGGCGTCTACATCATCGAAAACGTGGAAAATTCCATAAGCCTTGAGGACATAAGCCGCGACTTTCTGATGAACAAAAAATATCTGAGTACTTTCTTCAAGAAGGAAACGGGAAAA
The DNA here is from genome assembly GCA_937902445.1 of uncultured Treponema sp. GTDB lineage: Bacteria > Spirochaetota > Spirochaetia > Treponematales > Treponemataceae > Treponema_D. The sequence goes on from CALELJ010000184.1 coordinate 3,587, forward strand.
TCATTTCTTGAGTTTGTGACCTTTGTGAAAATTGAGAGGGCAAAAATTCTTTTGCGACGTTCAGGGTACAAGGTGAACCAGGTTGCCTCAATTTTGAGCTTTGAGGATGTGGCCTACTTCAGCAGATTGTTTAAGGAAAAAACGGGACAGACTCCTGTAGTCTATTCAAAGTCCTGAACTGAAATATATGGAAAAAAGTCAGAATGTGAATTTTTTCATATAAAATCTGACTAAAACCTATCATGAGCGGTACGTGGTTCAGTATAACCTTTGACCAACTTCAAATGACGGGGGTCGAAAATGATTGAAGCACTTACAGAGTACAAGGTTGCATCGATAAACTGCGAACCTAAAATGTTTGAAAAGGAAAACAACCTTAAAAAGCAGTATGCACTTGTTGAGGAAGCCGCAAAGAATGGAGCAAAGCTGATTGCACTTCCTGAAATGGCAACAACAGGTTACTGCTGGTATGACAGGGAAGAAGTTGCACCGTTTGTGGAACCGGTTCCAGGTCCTACGACAGATCTTTTTGGAAAAATTGCCAAACAGTATGGCTGCTACATTGTAGTCGGAATGCCTGAGGAGAATACAAAGACAGGTGCCTACTATAACAGCGCCGTTCTCATCGGTCCTGACGGAGTAGTCGGAACACATAGAAAAACCCACGGATACATTTCCGAACCAAAATGGACAAAGCAGGGTGACCTTGACCATGTTGTATTTGACACACCGATCGGAAAAATCGGAATGCTCATCTGCATGGACATCCACTTTATTGAGACTGCTCGTCTTGAAGGTGTACGCGGTGCAGATGTAATCGTCCACATAAGCAACTGGCTTGCAGAAAAAACACCGGCACCTTACTGGATCAACAGAGCCTATGAAAACGGCTGCTATGTTCTTGAATCAAACAGAATCGGTCTTGAACGCACTGTAGAGTTTTCAGGCGGAAGCTGTCTCATCAATCCAGACGGAACGATCCAGAGCTACTGCGACAGCGAAGAGACAATCGTTTACGGAACAGTAAACCTTGAAAAAGCACGCGAAAAGAAATTTGAAAACGGAATGGCAAAATTTGAAAGCCGCCGTCCAAAGCAGTACATGGACCTTTTGAGGGACCCATACCTCTGGAATCCTTTGGACTTCCATCCATTGTACGGACACGATCCGCTTCCAAAAGGAAAGAAGAGTCTTGTTTCTGTATGCCAGATGGAATCTTCTGACGATGTTGCCGCAAACCTTGCAAAAATAATCTGCAAGACAGAGGAAGCTGCCGCAGGCGGAAGTGAACTTGTCGTGTTCCCGGAGCTTGCACTTTGTTCAAAGGATTTCCCTGTGTCAGAAGGAAGTTCCGCAATCGACGCCTTGATTGACTGTTCAATGAAAAACGGAATCTACATCGTGTTCGGTGCAGCTGAACTTGATGGCAATGATCTATACAACACTGCATTCATGGTTGGTCCTCACGGTCTTGAAGGAAAGTACAGAAAGATCCATCTGAGCGAAGAAGATAAGAAATGGGCAAAGGAAGGAAACCTTGGTTTTGTTTACTGCAACATTCCTTGCGGAAGAGTCGGACTTATGATCGGAACTGATGCATTGATTCCGGAAACTGGAAGAATCCTTTCGCTTCTTGGATGTGACATACTAGCAGCTCCTTCCAGCGTTGACTGTCCAAATCCTTATGGACTTCGCGGAACAACAGCCGGACATAACTATCCTATTCCTAAGGGATATTCAACAATCCACTGGCATCTTTGGAGAGTTCGCGGTGGAGAAAACAACTGCTACATGCTTTTTGCAAATGAGGTTTCTTCAAAGGCATTCGGACGCAGCGGAATCTTTGGACCGGATACATTCAAGTTCCCTAGGGACGAAAGAATCTGCAGTGCGGAAAAAGAAGATCTTGTTTCCATGACAGTTGATACAGGCAATTCACCTGATTCTGTATATCCGACAAATGTAGTACGCAGAAAGGATCTTGTTTCAATGAGACAGCCTTTGTGGTATGACCCGCTTGTAATGTAAGGGAGGAGAAGAAATGGCTAAGAGATTTGCAATAACAATAGCAAGAACTTTGGGAAGTGACGGTGGTGAAATCGCCCGCCGTGTTGCCCAGCAGCTTAACATTCGATTCATCGATAAGGAACTTCTGAGCATCGCTTCTTCTGAAAGCGGAATCAGTGAAGCTTTGTTCAACGTAATGGATGAAAAACTGAACAGGAAAATTTTCCGTCAGAGTATAGCCGCATACCGCGGTGAAGTCTATGCGCCTGGTCATGAAGATTTTTTGTCGAACAAGAATCTTTTCGAATATCAGAGCAAGGTCCTTCGCGACATCTACAATTCCGGTGAACCGTTCATTGTCGTTGGCCGCGCAGGAAGCTTCATCCTTGATGAATTTCCAAATGTGGTGAAGGTGAATGTTGTTGCATCGGAACAGTACTGCGTTGAAAACATCATGGACAGAAACTGCATCAGTGAGGCAGAAGCCAGAAAGCTCATAACAAAGACAAACAAATATCGTTATGACTTTTTCAAATACTTCACTGGAAAGGAATGGGGCAATCCGTTGAACTATGACCTGTGTCTTAATTCTTCAAGTCTGGGAATTGAGAATTGTGTTCAGCTGATTGTGGATTCAGTAAAGGCAAAGGGACTTCTTTAAGGAGTCATGAACTTAAAAGGGTAAAAAAAATAAATAGATAAGGGGTCTAATTATGAAGAGAATTACTAGAATTGCATTGGGATTTATGGCAGCCGGAATCATGGCATTCACAGGTTGCAGCGGAAAGAAGGCAGCTTCTGACAAGATCAAGATTGCCATTCTTACAGACGTGACTGGAGACTTTTCAAGCTACGGAATCCAGGCTTCCATCGGAACAAAACTTGCCGTTGAGGAAATCAATGCGGCAGGCGGTATCAATGGAAAGCAGATCGAGCTGATTCAGTACGATACACAGACAGACAATACTGTATACCAGGAAATGGCAAGAAAGGTTTGTCTTGAAGACAAGGTTGATATGGTAATCGCAGGTATTTCCAGCGCATCACGCGAAGCAATCCGTCCGATTTTTGAAGAGAACGAAACACTCTACTTCTACAACCAGGAATATGAAGGAGGCGTTGCAAGCCACTACGTATTCTGCTGTGGTCCAATTCCAGAAATGCAGATCGATCCGACTGTAGACTATCTCATGAAGGATGTTTGTCCTGCAGGTGCAAAGGTCTACATCATCGCCGCAGACTACAACTTCGGTCAGATTTCCTCACAGTGGGCAAAGAAGGCAGTTGAGCGCAACGGTGGTTCAGTAGTAAAGACAGAATTCATTCCGCTTGGTGTAAGCCAGTTCAGCTCGACAATCGCAAACATCAACTCGGCAAAGCCTGACATGATCATCTCGTTCTGTACAGGAGCTGCACACATGTCATTCTACGAGCAGTGGTCAAACAGCAAGTTTGCTGAAATCCCTATCGTTACAACATGTGCCCTCGCAATCAACGGTGAACACAAGCTCTTTACTCCACCAGCAATGGCAGACGTATACGTAGGTGCTCCTTACTATGAGGAAGTTGATACACCGGCTGCAAAGAAGTTTACAGCTTCCCTCAAGTCGGCAAATCCTTCAGTAAAGTACATGGGTTGGGATGCTGAAGCATGCTACACATCAGTTTACCTTTACAAGGCAGCTGTAGAAAAGGCGGGAACAGCAGATGTTGAACCTGTAATTGCAGCTCTTGAAAGCGGAGTAAGCTTTGACGGTCCAGGCGGAATGGCTGTGATCAACGGAAAGGACCACCACACAATCCGCGACATCGCAGTCGGCAAGGTTGAAAAGGACCATACACTCAAGGTCATCAATACTTTCAAGGGTGTAAAGTCAAACTTCATCGAAAGCCTTGGAGTTGATCTTGCAAAGGAAGGAAAGAACGCAGCAAACCTTCAGTACACACCTGATGGCAACTAAATAAAAAAAGAAGAGAGTTTTATACAACACAATGGCGTGTTGAATCCTTGAGGCATCGTGAAAGACTTCAGTGAATGCCGTTTGTGGATCAGCACGCCATTTTAATCTATGGGGATATCTCTTGGAAATCATGGTTTCCAAAAGATTCTAAAACGACAGGGGGCCTTAAGTGGACATGGCAATTTCATACCTGTACCAGATTGTTGACAGTTTCAGTTTTCTGATCCTGAGTTCAATCGGACTGGCAGTCATATTCGGAATGATGAACATCATCAACATGGCACACGGTGAATTCATTATGCTTGGAGCATATATTTTCACCATCAGTGCGCTTCATGGAGTTCCGTATATCCTAAGCATGCTGATTGCAGTTATTGGCGTAACAGTATTCGGCATTTTCATTCACAAATTGATAATTTCAAAATTGCATTCAAGGCCGATGGATTCAATCGTAATCACATACGGAATGAGCCTTGTAATGAAACAGCTGATCCAGATTATTTTCGGTTCAACGATGCCATCTGTATCAATGCCATTGGGATCGGTCACAGTAGGTGGCAACGTACTTTCAGTTTACCGCCTTGTGCTTGTGCTCGTTTCGATCGTAATGCTTGTGGCATTCTACATGTTCTTCAACTATACAAAATTCGGACTTTATTCCCGTGCGACAATGCAGAATGCGGAAGTGGCAAAAGCTCTTGGAATCAACACCGGTTTTGAATACTCAATGACATTTGCAATCGGTGCCGGAATCGCAGGTCTTGCAGGTGCCCTCTATGCACCGGTCATGGCAGTTTCTCCGGTTCTTGGAGACAGCTTCATCATTCAGGCATTTACGACAGTAGTTGTCGGTGGTGGAAATCCGCTCATCGGAACATTCCTTTCAGGAACAGCTCTCGGTATAATCAGCGGCGTAGTTTCACTTGAGCAGGGACAGTTTATCGGAAAGATTGCAATGCTCGTTGCGGCAATCATCTGTATCCGTGTTCTTCCAGGCGGATTCTCAGGACTCGTTGAGAAGATCCGCAAGGGGGTTTGATTATGAACTTAAAGACGAACTTAAAGTCAGCAGGCCGTGCATTCAGATCCGAATCTGAAAACTTGATTGCAGTGCTCATGTTTGCATTCTTCATGATTCTGCCGGCAATGACTTCAGCATATAAAATCCAGATCTATACAAACTTTTTCAACAGCATCCTTCTGTGTCTCAGCATCGTGTTCATCTGGGGTTACTGTGGAACATTCAGTTTCGGACAGGCAGCCTTCTACGGTCTTGGAGCCTACGGCTATGCCATAATCTCCGGAAACATGGGAGTCCATTCCCTGACACCTCTTGCAGCCGTGATCGCCATTCTGATTGTCTGGCTTTTTGCCCTGGTGCTTGGTTACTTCATGTTCTACGGCGGAGTAAACGATGTATTCGTAGGTATCCTTACACAGTGTATCACCCTTGCCCTTTCAACCTTCTTCGGTCAGACGGCAGGTCCTGAATGGCATGTTGGAAAAATCGCACTTGGCGGTTACAACGGAATCAACAAGATTTCCGCCCTTTATCTTGGCGGACTTAAGCTTAAGGGAATTTCCTTCTATTACTTCTGTGCAATTACAGTGTTTGTAGTAGTTCTTGTATTCAAGATTCTTGAAAGATCAAAGTTCGGCTACACAATGGTTGCAGTCAGGGAAAACCGCCAGCGAAGCAGCATGTTCGGATACAACGTACCAAAAGTACAGATGATTGTATTCAGCATCGGCGGTGCCATCGCAGCTTTTGCAGGCGTGCTCTATGCTTCATGGGGTGGATATGTTTCACCATCCTCAATGAGCATCACTCAGGCAACACTTCCTGTAATCCTTGTTGCATCAGGCGGAAAGAAAAGCCCGGTAGCTGCAATGCTCTTCGGCTTCATCTACTACTTTGCAAACAACCTTCTTACGGGTGCCGGAAGCAGCTACTCGCTTCTCATCCTTGGTATTGCACTTGTAGTTGTAGTTCTCTTCGTTCCACAGGGACTCTTCAAGGCTCTCTTTGGAGTACTCGATGAAAAGATCATGAGGAGGTTCAGCCATGAGTGAAAGACCAGTAGTATTGGAAGTAAAGAACATAGCAAAAAGATTCGGTGGAATCACAGCCCTCACTGACTTCAACCTTACGGTACGCCAGGGAGACATCCACTGCCTTATCGGACCAAACGGTGCCGGCAAGACAACAGTCCTCAAGATCATCATGGGACTCTATCCACCTTCAGCCGGAAGGGTTGAGCTCAACGGACACAACATTACGGGAATGAAATCCCACGAAGTTGTGAAGAAAGGAATTTCAATCAAGATGCAGGTTCCGGGTGTTTACCCTGACCTTACCTTGAGGGAAAACATGATCATCGCCGCACAGAACTTCATTCCAAAGAAGGATCTTGATGCGGAAATCGACAGGCTCATAAAGCTTGTAAAGATAGACAACCTGGGAAATCCTCTTGTAAAGAACCTTTCCCACGGACAGCAGCAGTGGCTTGAAATTGCCATGGCATTGTCCAGCCATCCAAACATTCTGTTCCTTGACGAACCTGCCGCAGGTCTCGGTCCTGAAGAAACCCAGTTTACGGCAGATCTTGTAAAGGAACTCAATGCCCAGGGAATGACAATCCTGTTCATCGAGCACGACATGAACTTTGTACGTGCAATCGCAAAGCAGGTAACAGTTCTTCATCATGGAAAGAAATTCGCAGAGGGAACTCTTGATGAGATCCTTTCAAATGAAGAAGTAGTTCAGATCTATCTTGGAAAGCAGTAGGAGGTCGTTATGCTTGAAGTTAGAAACCTGTCATCGGGATATGGCAAGGTACAGATATTGAATGACGTAAACCTGAAGATTGAGGAAGGTGAAATTGTTTCCGTAATTGGCAGAAACGGTGTTGGAAAGAGCACTTTTTGCAAAACTGTCATCGGCATTCTTCCAACCATGGAAGGTGAGATTCTTTTCGACGGAACCAAAAACATCTCAAAGACCAGCGCATACAAAAGGGCGAGGGCCGGAATCGCATATGTTCCTCAGGGACACGGAATTTTTCCAAAACTTACTGTCCATGAAAACCTTACCATCGGAGCTCTCATAAACGAAGCCCAGAAGGAAGAAGCCTACGACAGAATCTACAACTACTTTCCTCGTCTTGGAGAACGCCGCAACCAGATGGCAGGAACCATGTCGGGCGGTGAGCAGGCCATGCTTTCCATTGGACGTGCACTGGTAAACAAACCAAAGATCATGATCCTTGATGAACCAAGCGAAGGCGTTCAGCCTAACATCGTCAACAGGATGGGTGAGATCGTTCAGAAGGTAAGTTCAGATCTGGGGCTTACTGTTATGATGATCGAGCAGCATCTTGGACTTATCCAGCAGGTAAGCCAGAGAGGATACGTAATGGACAAGGGGCACATCATCGAGCCTTTGACAAAGGATCAGATAAACGATGAGTCCTACGTGACTAAATTCCTTTCCGTATAAAGAAAGGGATTTTTGAAAAAATGATACATTATAAACCAGACATGACCGTTACCATTTGAGGTCTGTCTGTTTTTCATACCTGGCACGGAACATCAAACGACCCCTGGTGTTCCGTGCTTTTTTATTTCAGATCGCAGCATATGATAATTGTTGTTAAAAAACATTTTTTCCCCCTATAATGAACAACTGACGAGGGAAAATTATTATGAAAAGTAATGTCATCAAAACATTATTATCCGCTTCATTAGTTCCAGTATTAGTATTTACATCATGCGAAAATTTTCTTAGCGGAAGTCTCATCAAAGAAGATATAGAAAAACAGATTGCTTATGCCCATGCATCAGAGGTTTCAATTGATATTTCTCCTGAGCAAAACTCAATGGGAACTACAATTCCCTCTGGAAGTAAAATCCATAAAGTTTCAGATGATTTTACTGTTTCCTTTAAAGAAAATACAGGCTACCAGTTTGAGAAATGGGTAGTAAAAAATTATTCCACTGGAGAACTGTACACCGATGTTCTGGATATTGAATTCCCGGAAAAATTAGAAACAAAAGTTACAGTCCTAAAAAAAGCAGATAACATTAAACTTTTACCTTTAGTACATGAACGTCCGGCTGTAGAAAATTTCTCTCCTTCTTATAGTGATGACGGTGTTCCTCGTGACTGTTCAATTTCAATTGCATTTACAAAAAATATCAGTGCAGAAAACGACTTTTCTGCGATTCAGATAACATGTAATGGAGATTCGATTTCAGAATCTTTCCTGGAACCTGTATTAAATGAAAATATCCTTACTATTGCGGCAGATAAAACAAACCTCATAAAAGTTGATTCAGGGAAAACAAAAACAGTAACTGTAAAAATTCCAGCAGACTTCTTTTATGAAGAAAATGGTTCTAAAGTTATGTTTGGAACAGAAACAAAATTTACCTATAGAATTAACAGCACAACAAATGATAAAACAGAAATTACTTTCAGCGTTGCAACTGCAGCCGGAACAATCTCTCCCAACGGTACCGTTAATTATAACCTGGGTGATGTAATTAATTTAAAATATGAAATCAGTGATGATTATAAATTCAAAGGCTGGTCGGTTTTAGATGGTGAAGGAAAGGAAGTTTCTGATTCCATTTTGAGTTTTAAAGAAGCTTATTCTTCCAGTACAACTGTTACTGTAAAAAGTAAAATGCAAGGTGTCAGTATTGCTCCAAAAAGTGTATTAGTGCCAAAACTGAAAGTCTGCACCCCGGAATATTTAGCTGCAGGTGTAAGTTATGATAAAAAAGTCGTTCTTAAATTTAATAAAAAATTGAACGCATCATCAGTAGTTCTTACATCTATGGAAAATAATGTAAGCGGATCCATAAGCATAGTAAGTGTAATGAATGAAGATGAGCATTTGGAAAAATATTTTACTCTTGATGTAACTGATAATGAGATTTCCTTGATACCAGATATTACAATTGCCCAATTGGTTTCTCAGTACAGTTCAGTTTACGATATTAAAATCTTATTAAATGCTAACGGAAAAACAATTCTGGATAATGAGGGTGAACCTGTGGCGGGAAATCCTTCTCATACATATAGAATACTGAATTCTTATGAGGATGATCCTTCGAAGTTTTATCAGATAAGAGCTGCCAGAGCTGAAGCATATCTGATTGACGATACAAACATAATGAAGCAGGGAAATTTTGAACAAATTCTTAAACCAGATTACCTTGGAAAGGATGCTTTTTTTACAGATGTTTATCATATGAATTCCATTTACTTTGATTTTGATATTTATGATGAGTTTGGTGGACTTTCAAAAATCAAAGTAACTGAAAAATATCTTTATAAACCTAATAATAACAATGAAGAGGGAAGTGATACTACAAAAGAAACTTTAGTTGATTTTTCATCATTAAAACCTGTTAAGTCTCATTATAAGAAGACATTCCGTTATGATTTTAGTTCTGAATTAATTGACGGAATTACGGAAGTAACTTTAACTCCTGTTGATGTATTTGGTCGTTCAGGAAATTCTGTTACTTACACTGTAATACGTGATACTACTTCTCCTTCCAAGACATATACAATTTGGCATACAGGTCCAATAAATTCAAATGTTATTCCTGGCATTACTGAGATAAGTGAATATGATGATAATTATGATTATTCGCAGATGAAGAATAGAGCTCTTTCTGGAAAATTCATAAAAATATCCTCAGAAGATGATGTGTGGTGCAATTATAATGGAGCTGATTATAAAACTCCTAAAGAAAATTTTATACTTACAGCAAGTATAAGGGGAACCGAGTCAGGAGTTGTAGAAAAAGGAACACTTGCATATTCAAATAATGTATTCTATTTTGAAAATTTAAATTATGACGAAGATTTTATTCTTACTTATACAATTGATGATGGAATAGGTAATGTTCTAACTGAAACTTCTACTATAACCAAAAAACCTGTCATTTCTTATGTAGAAACAGCTGATGAAAAATATTACATTCATTTTGTTGATTTTGGAGGCGATTTATACGAGGTTGGAATCTATTGGGAAGAACTAGATTCAATGGGAAATATTGTAGCTACAGGTGCTCAAATGGACCAAAATGCAGAAAAGGAGCTTCCTGCAGGTAAAAAATATAACTGTTATACCTTCCGTCATGATGAGGGAGGAATTTCTTCGAAGTATGTTATTGAAAATGGAAATGTACATGATGCTGCAGAAAAACCAGAGTTTAATTTAACTTTTGAGCCAGTAAGGGAAAGAAATTCCAATAAATATATTCTGAAAGTAACAATACCACAGGAAAAATATACAGAGTATGATTCCATGATTCTGTGTTATGGATCTAATGAAGATAAAGAAGATCGTCCACAAGTATTAACCAGAACAAAGTTTAAATCAAATACAATCGAAATACCTTTTAATGCGACGGGTACAGAAAAAGAGTTTATGGCTAAAGTTACTGGTATAAAAAACGGTAATATTTATACAAGTGATGTAGAATATTATAGTTTTTCAACAGATATAAAGGATGATTATTCACATCCACATATTTTAGATTCTAATACAATAGATAAAGCTTATTCCACTTTACGCATATCAATAGACGATTATCCTTATTATAGTTATTCTGATACGGCAAAAATTACTATGCTGTGGACAACTAATGTACTGAATACAAACTTTATTGATGACCCGGAAAAGGATTATGGTAGTACTGTTGAAAAACGAACTTTTATTTTACCAATAGAAGATAAAGTAGGAAAATTCAGTACTTCACATTATATATATTTCCCATTGGAAGATTTTTCTGCTTATGATTCTGACTCATCAGTTTTTGCAAAAATATTTTTATATGATAACAATGATAATTACCTGGCTCAGACAATAACAGATAAGTTAAGAATTAGTTATTCCAAAGATGAAATTTCTCTTAATGATACCAATACAGTAAAAATAGATACCGATATGGATATACCTTGGAACTATTATTTATATTATCAATATTATGACTCTGCAACTTCATCATGGCAGGATATAAATTACGAAATTATAAGGTCAAAAGGTGAAACTAAAATATCTGATTTAGAAAGAATAAATTTAACTTCAAAAACTAGCGGTCAATTTATCAAACTGTGGACAGGCTCCGAAGCCGGACAAACTTCTTCAGCTCCTGTTTATTATCTGTACGATGCTAAATCAAAACGCACTTGTGATACAAAATCATATATCTACAATAAACAGCTCTCAATTATTCATGATAAACCAGTTTTTGTTCATACTCTTTACAGTACAGTAGACTTTGGTGATGATGATAAAAAATGGGAGCGTTATTGTGCATCAACTCACAAAATAAATCCAAAATTGATTCAACCAAAGGTTAATGGAACAAACTTTAGTACTTACGATATAGATTTAAGTTCTATTCCAAATGATAATTCTTACTATTACACAGTAATAATTCATTATGCTGACGGAACTACAGAAATCATTCCGTCAAAACTTAAGGCTAAAAAATAATTACATAACCGCAGATACGCTATTAGTATCTGCCTTTTAACCTTGAAATCATACAATCCTTACAGCGACTGCCTGTACCTTTCGTAGAGAAGAACACCGGCGGCGACAGACACGTTAAGGCTGTCGATTTTTCCGCAGGTTGGAATTGAAACTATGTTGTCGCACTGTTCTTCAAGAAGGCGGCTCATTCCGCTACCTTCGCTTCCCATGATGATGCAGGTTTTTTTGTCAAACTTGATTTCCTGCAAGGAAGTTCCGCCTGCATCAGCACCGTAAACCCAGAAACCGCATTCCTTGAGCATCTGTACTGAACGGACAAGGTTTGAAACCTTTGCAACGTTTACCCAGCTTGAGGCTCCGGCACTTGTACGTGCTATGATCTCGTTGTCCTTTACGTCGCTTGCGCTTCTGTGGTCCGGAATGACAAGAAGGCTTGCACCAAACTGGTCGCAGGAACGTAGGATTGCTCCAACATTGTGCGGATCGGTTACGCTGTCGAGAATCACTACAGTTGCATTTTCGGGGCAGACTGTAAGCCATTCTTCAAGAGCAACGATGTTCTTTGCATTTTCTTCCTCACCGTCTACAACAAGGATGATTCCGCGGTGGTCACGGGACTGGGGGGGAAGGGCTGCGCACATTGTATCAAGCTGTCTGCCGTCAACAAGGGAAACTTCGATTCCCCCTTCCTTGGCCATACCGATGATCTTCTTGATGCGTGGACCCGGCTTTGAATAGTATATGTGCGGAATAATTCCATCCGGTGTTGAAACCGAATACCGGCGTACCTTTTCCTCAACGCCATGAAATCCCGTATAAATGTTCTGTGCCATAATTTGTACCTTAAAAAAATAGCGCAGCAATTAGCTACGCCATGAATAAATGATTTCGCCACTGGTTGCATGGTGATAATAGTTTCTTCTCGTGGGCAGATGAGGGAGAAACAACAATGAAAATCAGTGGGACATGCACTCGTAGCAAGTGCGTGCGAGTGCAGGAGAAGGGGAAGGAGGGGCCCGCCATAATGGCTCATCGCTTTTTAAGCGTGAAGCGGGAGGTTATCCATTGCCCTTATCCCCGTAGCTGGGGCCTACTGATTTTTATTAGTTTTTACCGCAACATTGTTTGTATTTTTTACCAGAACCGCATGGACATGGTTCGTTGCGGCCGATCTTTCTGCCTTCGCGTACAACAGTTGTAGGGCGCATCATGCCTTCGCTGTAAAGCCATTCGCCGTTTACCTTTCTGAAGCCGCCGATTTCGTGGTGAACATCGCGCATTCCGTCAGATGTGTATGTTGCCTCGAATTCAACGATTCCTTCATCGTCGTTTTCTGTTCCTTTTTCTGTGCGCAGAATCTTGAGCCCATGCCATGTGCTCTTGTTGCTCCAGTCTTCAGTTGCCTTGCGGTCGATCTCAGCGATCTTCTCGCCCTTTTCGCAGCTGTTGATGATGAAGTCGATTTCATGCTTTACGTATGAAGTATAGCGGGCTCTCATGAGGGCTTCTGCAGTAGGAGCCTTTGTTGTTCCCTTGATGATTGGTTCGCAGCAGTCTGAATAGTTTTTGCCGCTGCCGCACGGACATAAATCTTTGTTTTCACTCATAATGCCCGATTATACAATTTTAATATGCCTAATACAATATTTGGCGCCAGGAGTTCCGTAGAATCCAATACTCCCAAAAATGAAAGAAGTGTGTTATTATGGAAGAATATGAAAAATACTCGCAGACTGAACAACAAACAGATTCTTCTTCTGATGTTTATTTTGGCGGCAATTTTTATTGTCCTCAGCCTGTGTCTTTTTTTCTTCCGCATACTTCCAAGGCTAAAGTCTCAGGGTGGTTTTTTTGATACCTCAGGCAATGAACGCAAGCATCACATTCTGGTGGTCGGTCAGGCTGACAATTCCGCTTTCCTGAACCAGGTTTTTGAAGGAGCATCGAGTCTTTCGGAGCAGTTCAATTCCGTCGTGGAATTCAGGGCTCCTAGTCTTCAGGCGGAAAATACGTCGCTGCAGTCCCTCATCGATTATGCGGCCTGTGTCAATTGCGACGGCATCATTGCTTATGTCAATTCCCAGGTAACTTCCCTCAAGAAACCGGTCAAGGCAGACGGAACTGAAATTCCGCTTATAACCATAGGCCACTATGTGGCGGAAATTCCTCAGATTTCTTTCATCGGAAACAACTATTCCAATCTTGGCAGGCATCTTGCAATTGAATCCGAGGAGATGGCAAGAAGAAGCGGAAGGACCTTTGTCGTTGCCAGCGGAAATTCTTCAATTCCGAATTATGGAAACATGGTCAATAATTTTGTCACCTATTACAGGACGGCGGGAATCAAGGAATATGAAATCCTCGACAAGTCTGAGAAGGAAAACATCGAAAGGATAAAGGAAGTTCTTCGGGATCCGGAAATCAAAAAGCCTTCGATTGTCTGCCTGACGGAAGAGGACACCATCAGTGTGGTTTATGTACTTACCTCATCATCTTTTGCCCATAAGGTTGAGGTGCTGGGATTTGGTGAAAATGAAACCCTTGAAATCTATTTGAAGAAGGGACTTCTCTCAAAGCTTGTTTCCCTGGATCCTGGAAAAATGGGAAGAACTGCCATGCTGGAACTTTTCGAGTACCGCAGCAAGGGCTATGCAAACAGCTATATAAGCGCTGACATTCGTGTGAGGACGGCAAAATGACGGAAGGAATATTCAGCAGCTTTCTGAACAAAAGCCTTCGGTGGAAGATTATGTTCAGCATAAGTTTTTTCTTCACTTTCATAGGCTCAAGTCTTCTCATAACAATCATCATCGACCATTATGCCCTTGGAGTCATAGGAAGATCTTTCCGTTCCAATGAGGAACTGAATTCCTTTTCCAACGACATCGTCCTTACGGAAAATGCGCTTGAGACCTACATAAATTTCCGTACCTATGAGAGCATCAACAACTATTACATCGCATCAAACCGGGTTGAATATTTCTGCCAGACCATGCAGTCCTTTCCATCGACAAATGAACTGAGACATAAGGAATACATAGTCCATCAGCTTGCCCTTTCCTTTCTTCAGTCCACATCAAAGGCAGTCGCCGCCCATCGTGCCAACACTCCGGTGAATGAAAGCTACCAGAAAAGCCTCCAGTGCTACAAACTTCTGGTAGATGAAATCTCAAGCCTGAACATCCTTTACATGAAGAACAATTCTTCCGTGTATAATTCGGACAGAAACAACGTAAACCTCATATTGAACTTCTATCTGGTTTTCTTCGCCCTGTTTTTCGGACTTCTTCTTCTCATACTTTACATGCTCATAGGCCAGATGACAAAACCCCTTGCAGAAATTTCCGATGTTGCCCTTCGCGTGGCGGAACGTGATTTCGACGTCCAGCTTTTCAACAGGGAAAGCCATGATGAGATTGGAAACATATGCCGCGCCTTTGACAGGATGATCATCAGCATTCGTGAATACATTGATACAATCTGGGAAAAGGCACGCACGGAAAATGAACTTCGCGAGCGTGAAATGGAAATGCGTTCTCTTTATGCGGACGCGCAGCTTAAGGCTTACCAGAGCCAGATCAATCCCCACTTTCTTTTCAACACCCTGAACACCGGAGCCCAGCTTGCCATGATGGAAGGTGCCGACAAGACATGCTACTTCATCGAGCAGACATCGGATTTTTTCCGCTACAATATCCAGCAGCAGAAAGAGGAAGCTACAATCAGTGATGAACTTGGGCTTGTGGACAATTTTGTCTATATAATGAAAGTCCGTTTCGGCCAGCGACTTGAATTCGTGAAGGAAGTTCCCCAGGAAAATTTTCTTCAGCCTCTTCCGGCCATGACCCTTCAGCCTTTAGTAGAAAACTGCATTCAGCATGGTCTTCAGAATACGACTGGAAAAGTAGTGCTCAAGGTTCAGCGCAGCGGCGGATTTGTCGAGATTTCCGTAAGCGACAACGGGGTTGGTTTTGACCCAAAGGTAAGGGAAAAGCTTCTTGATGCAGCACGTCGTGGAATGACTCCTGAAATCGGAAACATGAAGAACGCGGAAAATAAAAAAACGGACGAGCATACGGGAATAGGACTCATAAATGTTTTCCTCCGCCTCAGGCTTTATTTCCACAGGGATGATGTCTTTGACATCACGACAAATGAAAACGGACAGGGAACGAAATTCATAATAAGGATACCGGAAAATGTATAACATTCTTACATGTGATGATGAGCAGATTGTAATTGATTCTCTTCAATTTATCATAAAGAAAAATTTTGAAGGTCAGGTAAATTTATTTTCCGCCCTTTCCGGAAGTGATGCCCTGGCTATTGCAAGCCGCGAAAAAATCGACATCATCTTCATGGACATCAACATGCCGGGAATGAGCGGTCTTGAAACCATCAGCTGCATCATGAACCTTAAGCCTGAAACCGTAATAGTCGTTCTCAGCGCCTTCGACAAATTCCAGTATGCCCAGGAAGCAATGAACCTTGGCGCCTACAAATACATCACTAAACCTGTAAACAGAAACGTTGTGATCCAGACCGTACGCAATGCGATGAATCTTGTGGATGAACGCCGTGGAAAGGACAGTGACGATCAGGAACTGCTTAAAAAACTGGATACAGTTTCTCCGATGGTTGAAAGCGATTTCATCTATTCATGCATTTTCAGCTCGGAAAAGAAAGAGGATCTTTCAAGTTATCTTGAGTATTTCAACATGTCTGTCACCAACTATTTTTTTGCCTGCATAGAAGTTCCCCACATTGATTCAAGCAACCAGTATGAGAAATACACCAGCATAAGAAAACTTCTTGCAGAAAAGTTCAAATGCCTCATAGGATCTTTCATGGCAAACAGGCTTGTGCTTTTCTTTTCTGTTGAGATGGAAGATGCTTCCGAAGATCTTCTTGAGGTCTTCCATACAATGGCAAAGAACATCTACGGAATTCTTTCAATGAATATAAGCCAGAAAGTCAGGATGGGTGTAAGCCGTCTTTCTGATGAACTTTTCAATGTCTCAAGTTCCTACAAGGACGCTCTGTTTGCCCTCAACTGCACGTCTCCAAACGGCGAGCTTCTTTTTGCGGAAGAGCAGACAAAAAAGACGACGGGAACGGAACGAATCAACGAACTGCGTGAAAGAATCTACAACAGGCTCAGGATAGGAGATTCCGCCGGAGTTCAGTTTCTCGCAGGCCTTTTCTGCAGCGAGCAGATTTCATGCGGCTTTGAAATGGACAAGATCAAGAGCAATGTATTTGAGCTTCTTGTAAACATACGCAACATCACAGGCGAAATAAATTCCGGCTATGAGAATTCAGCTTTTGATTCAGCCTTTACTCTTCTGGTTGGAACCCAGGATATTTCCGTCATCCAGGACTTTTTGAGCAACCGCCTTGTGGAATGTGCCACGGCAATCGCTTCAGTCAGGGAGCAGAAGGAAAATCCGGTGGTGAAAAAAATCCTCGAGTACATCGACCAGAACATGAGCCGGAACTTTTCACTGGAGGATGTGGCTGCCAGCGTGGGTGTAAGCCCGTTCTACGTCAGCAAACTATTCAAGGAAGAAATGGGAGAGACTTTCATAAACTACGTCACTGACAGACGCCTTGACCGTACCAAGAAACTTCTTTCGGAAACTGATCTTTCCATCAAGGAGATTGCGGGACAGACAGGGTACAGTGATCAGAATTATTTCAGCAGGCAGTTCAAGAACAAGTTCGGAATTTCGCCTACTGATTTCAGAAATTCAGTGAACACTTGAGCAAGCCTTTGAAATTCAATTTTGACCGTGGAAGGTGGAAAAATGAAAAGAAAGTTTCTTTTGATCATGTCTTTGGTTCTTCTGTTTGTTTCCTGCAATGGAAAAAATCAGGCGGGGCAGAAAAAAAACGGTGAAAAAAAATCCATTACCGTAGGTTTTTCGATCGACACCCTGGCCATAGAACGCTGGCAGAGAGATCTTGATGTATTCATGGCAGCCGTCAGGGACCTTGATGCACAGATCATCGTGCAGAATGCGGGCAACAGTGTTGAGGAACAGAAAAGGCAGCTAGCCTATCTTATGGACCGCAACGTAGATGTCATCGTCATTCTTCCAAAGGACGCCACTTCACTTGTTGAGGAAATAGAAAAGATACGGGCAAAAAATATTCCGGTCATTTCCTACGACCGTCTGATCCTGAACACGGAAATCGATCTTTATGTTTCCGTGGACAGTACGAAAGTCGGTTTCCTTATGGGCCAGCAGATGAAGTCATTAAGCGGAACAAAAAACTGGCTGTGCATTCTTGGACCAAAGGAAGATTTCAACATGACCATGATCCGCAACGGACTTGCAAGTTCGATCAAAAACCACGGTCCTGTAATTTCAGACATGTTTTATACCCAGGGCTGGGATTACGATCTTGCAAAGCAGAAGATGATCGACGTGATAACGGGCGGACAGATTCCTGATGCGATCATCTGCGGAAACGATGCGGTTGCCGACGCGGTCATATCGACACTTAATGTATATTATCCGAATGTCCACATTCCGATCTGCGGACAGGATGCAGACATTGCCGCATGCCAGAACATCACCCGGGGCTATCAGGATTTCACGATATACAAACCCATCACGCTCCTTGCCCAGAAGACTGCTGAGTATGCTGTGCGCATGGCTTCCGGCGAAAGCGGAGAATCCATCGCCAGTGACGGAAAGACCATCGACAACGAAAAGGCAAAAATTCCCTGTGTTCTTCTTGAACCGGTTGTTGTTGATGCCACAAACATTGACGAGGTGATCATCGATTCCGGTTTCCATACACACAGCGAAGTTTACATGGATTAGAATTGCCGATATAATTTTCTGACAGATTGAGGGGATAAAATGAACGTAATCACAAAAACAGAACTGGACGAATGTTACAGTTACATAAAAAGCTGCCGTGCTGAAGTCGGCCGCCGCGTTGTCGGACAGAAAGACATTGTAGACGGAATCATAATGGCACTCATCGCCGGAGGACACGTCCTTCTTGAAGGTGTGCCTGGTCTTGCAAAAACTCTTGCAGTAAAAACCTTTGCCGATATTTCAGGCCTTGAGTACAGGAGAATTCAGTTTACTCCTGACCTTCTTCCTGCCGATGTAAGCGGAACTCTCATATACGAGCAGTCGACGGGAAAATTCAACGTGAGAAAAGGTCCTGTTTTCTCAAACCTGGTTCTTGCGGATGAAATCAACCGTGCGCCTGCAAAAGTTCAGTCGGCTCTTCTTGAAGCCATGGCGGAACAGCAGGTCACAATCGGAGAAAACACATACAGGCTTTCAGATCCATTCTTCGTGCTTGCCACACAGAATCCTATCGAGCAGGAAGGAACTTACAATCTTCCGGAGGCGGAACTTGACCGCTTCCTCATGAAACTCATAGTTCCATATCCGACTCCTGAAGAGGAAATCCAGATCGTGAAGTCTGAAGGCCGTGCGGAAAAAATTCCTGTCAACAAGGTTTTCTCGTCATATGCGCTCCAGAAGTGCCGCAGTGCTGTTGATGCAGTTACTGTCGACGACAAGATGCTTGCCTACATTGTTTCAATTGTAAATGCTACACGCGCAAATTCAGTTCAGCCCAACAGAAAGAATGACATACAGCGCTACATTGCCTTTGGTGCTTCTCCTCGCGCCGGCATAGCTCTTCTTCGCTGCGCAAAGGTCCACGCTCTCTTTGAGAACAGAAGCTTTGTTCTTGCGGAAGACATTCAGGCAGTCGCAAAGCAGGTTCTCCGCCATCGTCTGGTTTTGAACTATGAGGCAGCTGCTGATTCAGTTAGCGCCGATGACCTCATTGAGAAAATCATCGATTTCATGCCGGTACCTTGAGGAAATCGCTGTCGGAGTTAATTTTTGAAGAACAATACAGCGCAGAGGGCGCAGCTTCTACATCTTACATCCCTTTCTCTTGCAAACGGAATGAAAAACGGTTCCTTCAGGTCGCTGTACCGCGGGCAGGGAATTGAATTTTCCGGAGTCCGTGAATATCTTCGCGGAGATGATGTACGTGCCATTGACTGGAACGTTACCGCGAGGATGGGTAAACCCTTTGTAAAAACCTTTGAGGAAGAAAGGGAACTGGATGTCTTTATTGTCGTGGACAAATCCCTTTCCATGAACACTGGTTCCGGGAGGCAGTCACGCCTTGAGACGGCAATGGATTGTGCTTCCCTCATAACCATGGCATCCCTCCACAACTCAAGCCCTGTAGGTTCCGTCGTGTTTGACGGAAAGATCCGTTTTTCCTGTGCGCCTAAAGCCGGAAAAAACCAGGCGCTTCTTTTGCTTTCAGAATTTGATAAAAGGGAAGGACAGCAGGTTGGTTCCGTTCTTGAAAGTGCCCTTCGTGTTGCGGAAAAGCTTCTGAAAAAACGGACCCTTGTCTTTGTAATTTCAGACTTCAGGTCGGACGGATGGTCTGTTCCTTTTTCACATCTGTGCCACAAGCATGATCTCATTGCCATAAAGATAACTGACCCCCTCGATGAAATGCTTCCGTCAATGGGAGCCATTCCTTTCAGGGATCCGGAAACAGGATATGAATGTGTTCTTCCGACATCATCAAGCAAATTCGCAAGGGCCTGGCGTGAAGATTCCGAGGCAAGAAATGAAAGATGGAAATCTGAATGTCTTAAAAACGGCGGTGTTCCGCTTTCTGTCAGCACCATACAGGATCCTGCGGCGGAACTGATAAAATTCTTCAGTACAAGAGAGCAGTATTCGACATGAAAAAAATTATCCTTTCGTTGATCGTTGCCATTTCTTTTTTCTCTCTTGGAGCCCAGACTGCCACAAATGAAGAAGAGGAATCAACACTTCAGGTAATGGTTCCCCGTGATGTCTTCATCGGAGATTCCGGCCAGATACAGTATTCTTTCCGCAGTCCGGTTGATTTCTTTGCGTTCAAGGAAAACAGTGCCGCGATAAATGAAACCATCGACATAGATCTTGAACCACAGGATTTCCTCGATGATCCTGAATCATGCCTCGTGCAGAAAACGACCCTCTCAAGAAACGGAGTGAATTACAATCTCTGCATCACATTTGTTCCGTGGAAAACAGGGCTGATAAAATTCAAGGAATTCAACCTTGAGGAAATCTGCACCAGAAAAAAAGAAAACGTTTCCGCGGATTTCAACGTTAATCTTGCACCTGTAATGATTCTTTCCCTTGCCGAAAAACTCGGTGCAAAAACATTGAGGCCACCAAAGCCTCCTGTAGTTCTCCCAAACACAAATTATTTTCTCTGGTTTTTCCTTGTGCTTGCCATCGTACTTTTTTCACTTCTGTGCATTGCCGTCATCAGGCTCCCGGAACTTGTCAGGAAGTACAGGGCCTTCAGAAAAAAACTTGAATTCTACAAGAATGCCGTAAGGACAAAAAGACTTCTCAACATATTGTTGAAAAAGAAAATAAGCGACAGTGAGTTCTGCGAATCATGGCAGAAAATTGTCAGGGCCTATCTTGAGTTCAGGTTTAAGATTTCCTTTGCGTCTGTAACCGGAAGGAACATCGAGAAAAAAATACAGTCTGTCACCGGCGGATATATGACCGACAGGCAGGAAGATAACATTGAGCTTCTCACATCACTTTTTGTGCGCACTGATTACATACGCTTTGCGGAAGGTTCCATCGACTCAAAGATGCTGCCGCTGGAAGAACATCAGGCAAGTTTCCTTAAAGGCGAGAAAAAATCAATGGTTTCATCCATGCATGGAATAATCGACACCTTTGAAAAGGAGGAAGCTGATGATTGAATTTGAAAATCCAGGAGCCTTTCTTCTTCTCCTCCTGATTCCGATTCTATATATCCTCAGATACATAAAGATTCTTTCGCGAATTACTTTTCCACTCAATATGAGCGACTGGAACGGAACCTCGTTTACGTGGAACGGAAAATTCCGGAAAGTTCTTTCAGCATTCGTGAAAGGGCTTTGCATCATGTTCTACATCTGCCTCGTAGTCGCATGCGCATCTCCTGTTTACCACCGCCACCAGAAGGTCTACTCTTCCCGTGGTGCTTCCGTAATCTATGTCGTCGACGTAAGTCCTTCCATGGCCGCAAGGGACATAGGTGACCTGCATCGCCTTGATGCGGCAAAAAATGCCATCGCTTCCCTTGCGGAACAGAACGACGGAGATGATTTTGGCCTTGTTGAGATGGCCGAATCGGCAAGTCTTCTTCTGCCACCGACAATGGACAGAAAAGTTTTCTTCGACAGATTGGAAAGCATGCACGTTGGAGAACTTGGTGACGGCACTGCCATAGGGACAGGCCTCAGCCTTGCAATCTACCATCTTGAAAATACACCGGCTGAAAAAAAAGTCGTCATACTCATTACCGACGGTGAGAACAACGCAGGTTCCGTCCATCCAAACACAGCCGCACGCCTTGCAAAATCAAAGGGCATTTCCCTTTATATCCTTGGCATAGGCACCAGGGGAGTTGTTCCCCTTGATTACGTGGACCCAAAGACAAACCGCGTCTATTCCGGCTACCTTGAATCCAGCTTTGACACGTCGGCGCTCGTGAAGCTTGCAGCTGAAAGCGACGGAAAATATTTTGAATCCGATTCCCTCGCATCACTTTCACAGACATTGTCTTCCATCAGCAAAAATGAAAGCGTTGTCCAAAGTTATCACGTGAAGAACATCGATACGTATTACTATGCCTATTTCCTTGTGGCTGCAACATTGCTTGCAATCCTCGCCTGGATAATCAGAAGGCTTCTGCTGCAGGAGGTACTATGAATCTTACGGCCAGTCATCCAATAGCTTTTGTTCTCTTTGTGCCCCTTGTTTTTGCAATGCTCTTCGTGATCCTGAAATACAGAAAGCTGAAGAATGTTCTGTCGGAAAAGAACAAGGTCGCAGGCGGAAGTTTTTTTTCCAACAGGCTTGAGTACTGTTTCTGGTTCAGGACGGTCTTCCGTGCTCTCAGTGCATCCATGGTCATTCTTGCAGGCGCTGGAATTTCATGGGGGACTGATACGATTCCCGTCCAGAAAAACGGAAAGGCAGTTTCATTTGTCTTTGACATTTCTTACAGCATGGAAGCCCATGACGCACCTGGTGGAATTTCACGTCTCAGTGCGGCCATATCATATGCAAAGGGAATTCTTGAGCATACAGACGGAACAAAAATTTCTGTCGTCATAGCAAAAGGTGACGGAACTGTATGCGTTCCCCTTACGGATGACTACAATTCCGTTGTGACGGCCATCGACAACCTTTCTCCAAAACTCATGACTGCCGAAGGAACGAGTCTTGGCAAGGGAATCAGGGCCGCAGTTTCATCATTCCCGGAACAGTCTTCCGAAGCTTCCTGCATTGTGCTTTTCACCGACTGCGAGGAGACGGACTCATCATTGCAGTCAGCGCTTTCGGAATCAGTGCGCTATGGAATTCCGGTCATAATCGTTGGATTTGGAAATGAACGTGAAAGCGAAGTTCTAGCCGGTGACGGACAGACAAAGATAAAGACGGCATTGCGTTCCTCTGAAATGGAAAAAATCATTCAGGCCATCAGGAAAAGGAACACTTCCGTTGGCAGCAATTCCCTTGCTTCGGAATGTGAATACATAGATGCTTCCGAGATGGGGTCAGCCACAAAGATCCTTAAGATAATCTCGGCGGATGCAAAGGGCAATGGAATTTCCTATGAGATCCAGGCTGTGGACAGGCACAGGGTTTTCATAATTCTTGCGATTGTCTTTTTCCTCATGTCGATTCTGTTTGGGGAACTTGATGTTTCTGGCGGAAAACGTAAAATTCTTTCTTCCGTAACTATGGTGGGCCTTGTCTTTATCATGACAGGATGTACTCCGCGTTTTGATGACGGTGTTAAAATTCTTGAAGGAAAAATCGACTGGTCAAAAGGAAATTACCAGAGGGCAACGGCCAATTTTCTTGAGTCTGCATGCAGTGCCCAGGAACGGGGAGACAGTCTTGTCTATCAGTATTCGGTCTATGGAATAGGTTCGACATACCTCATGCAGGGAGAAACGGAAGCGGCACAGAACAAGTTCAATCTTGTCTATGAAGATGCACCGACCCAGATAAAGTTTGCGGTTCTGTACAATCTTGGTATCATCGCCCATAGAAACGGAAACTATGAGGCTGCGGCCGATTATTTCAGAAGGTCTCTTCTCATAGACGGAACAAGCACAGATGCCAAAATCAACCTGGAGCTTTCATTGCGGGAAGAATCATCCCATGCAAATGAAGGCGCCACGGAACTCATTCCGCTTTCCGAGAACAGGGAAGACCAGACTTTGGAAAATGCTCTCTATTCAATACTCAAAGAAGGTGAACAGCAGCAATGGAAAAATCAGCAGAAAGATTCAGAAAGATCATCGCAGGATTACTGATACTGGCCGCAGCATCATGTCTGTCCCTGTCTGCAAAGGCAGTTTCATGGGCCTATCTTTGGGGCATGAGGTTCCGGCCGACACAGGATACCTTGTTCACTGAAAACGACAATTCCTTTTTCGTAGAGATTGAAAATGTCACGCCGGACAGCGTACAGATTTCCGTCAACTCCCTTCCTCCCAACGTAAGTTTCGTTTCATCAAAAAAAGAGACGGTGCTCATTCCACGGGACGAGGCTTTTGGCGGCGGTTATGCAACGGGAACTAGGATCATACTCTGGATGCGCTTTGCAAAAACCGGAAGCTACAGAATCAAGCCGATAGACCTTACCATTGACGGTGGATTTTACCAGATTCCTTTTGAAAGCGTAGAGATTTTCCAGAATCCAAGATTCATCCATCCTGAAATCAATGTGGTTTTCCAGAATCAGACCCTTGAGTCGTCGAAGAAAGGAAAATTCATGAAGATAAATTCAGGGGACCATGTGGTATTTACAGTTACTGCAAGATACATGGAATCGATCCAGAATATTTTCTGGAACATTCCTGAGGATTCCATTTTCAAGAAAATCAAGGATTATGATTTTTCATTTCCTGCAGGAGATTCCAGGTTTGTGACCCAGTTTCAGCCTGTGGCGACTTTTGACTGGCAGCCGCTTTCAGAAGGAGATCTTCGTCTTCCTGAAATTTTCATCGCCGCAACTTCGTACAATGGTTCCGTGGAGGATATTCCATGTCCGGTTTTCAGTTTCAAGGCAGGCAAGGCGGAACAGATAATTCAGGAACCAAAAGAAGAAAATCCTTTCGTCTATGCTTTCTATGAGACGGAAAAAAATTTTGAATCCAAGAAAAATGTTCAGGCCAAACCTCAGGACATCACCCGTCTTGTTAAACTGCACATAAGGGAACGCCATTCGTTTCCTTTCTCAAGTGTCGTGGAGGAAAGAAAAGCCGCGGAACTTGAACTTGGACTGCCTTGTGATTATCATGAGCCAAGCCTCATGGTTCTGTTTGTCATGATTGCACTTCTGGCAGTGGTTTTTGCCGTGACCGTTTTTTTTGTCGTAGTCAGGAAAAAAACAGAGACAGCGGTATTTGTTTCCCTGCTGATCTTCTTTTCCGTGTTCACCGGAATATACGGTGTGAGGGTGAACTCAAGCCATGGTGTTTTCACCGGCGGTGTAATGAATCCTATTCCGGAAGAAAATCTCATGACAGGTGTAACCATTCAGGCGGGAAGTGTTGTTTCAATAATAAGGACTGCGGGAGACTGGATGTACATCCGTCACAATGATACTTACGGCTGGATTCCGTCAAAAAGCGTGTGTCTCATAAAATAAAGGATCAGGAGTTTTCGCATATGGATTTCGGTGATATTTTAAATCAGTGGGAAGGCAGCCAGAGGGCAAAGCCAAAGGCAAAGCAGAACCAGGTTTCCCACAAAAAGGCGAATGCCCCGACAAAAGAAGAAAAAGAAGCCGCACGCCAGGGATATTCATATGAGCAGATAATGGAGCTGGACAGAAAAAAACGCATGAATCCCATGGACATCTGGCTCAACCGCCACGGAACAGTGGACAAGGACAAAATTTCGGAAGAGGCACGGGCCAACGAAAAGATGAACAATCTTGAATACCTTAAGTCATTGAATCCGGAAGCTGTCATTGACCTTCACCAGCTTACAAGGGACGAGGCCTGGTCAAGGCTTACGAACTTTGTAAACGACTGCTACAGACGGAACTTGAGGAAAATCCTCATAATCCACGGCAAGGGAATCCATTCAAACGGAAGTGATCCGGTACTGGGACAGATGGTCCGTCTTTTCATAGAACAGGACAAGCGCCTTGGAACGAGCGGACATCCGGATAGAAATCACGGTGGCAACGGAGCCACATGGGTCATAATCAGACCTTTTGAAAAGCACAGATAAAGTTGCATTATCGGCAGGATTTTATTAACTTTATTTGCATGGACTTATACTGAAAAGGAAAGACCTTCAGGAAACATATAGATGGAAGATTTGTACAGAATTCTTGGTGTGGAAAGAAATGCTTCAGCGGATGAAATCAAAAAGGCATACAGAAACCTTGCCTTCAAATATCATCCGGACAGAAACGAAGGAAATGCTGAAGCCGAGGAAAAATTCAAGGAAATAAACCAGGCATATTCAGTTCTTGGTGATGAGACGAAGCGCCGCCAGTATGATGCCTTTGGTTCATCTGCCTATTCACAGCAGGCTGCATATCACGGAACCGACAATTTCTATTCTCAGGATCCATATGAGGAATTCTTCAGGAATGCCTACAGAAACTACCAGCAGAATGGAAACCATCGCTACACCTACACATATACGACAAATGAAACGGAAACTCCAAAAGGGAAAAAGGCCTATCCATATCTGAGGAGCAGTCTCTTCAAGGTTGGACTGAGCTTGCTTTGTCTTTATACTCTGGGAAGGTGGAGTTTCATCATCAACTTGATCTGTGTCGTTTCGGTGATTACAGGAATCAGGGATGCCATAAGAAGCATCAAGTGGATCTTTGCGGAGGATTAGGATTTAGTGCAATAAAAAAGACTTTCCGGTTTGGAAAGCCTTTTTTATTTTATCTCTCGCGGAAAATGATTCTGCCGCGGTTGAGGTCATAAGGTGAAAGTTCAACTTTAACGCTGTCACCTGGAACGATTCTGATGTAGTGCTTTCTCATCTTGCCACTGAGATGGCCAAGAATGATGTGTCCGTTCTTGAGTTCAACACGGAACATTGTGTTTGGCAATGCTTCTTTTACGATACCTTCAACTTCGATAGCTTCGTCTTTGTTAGCCACAATTCCTCCAAAAATATTTGCCTTTTTAGGAAAATATACTATACTATTATGAACAAAACAAAAACGGCTGTCAACTGAAAAAACTACCGGACGGCCAAAGTGATGGGAGCTTGATGATGAAAAAGGATTTTTTAGATAAACAGAAGAAGAAACTTATTGCTGAGCGCAATGAGATTCTTGATTCACTTACAGGACGCAACGACCAGCTTACAAGCCTTGGTGGAGCTACGGAAAGCGGTGACGATGCCGACATCGCATCTGATACAATCGACAGGACTCTTTTCAATTCATTGGGACAGGCAGACCAGAACCGCCTTGCAATGATTGACCGTGCCCTCGACAGAATCACACAGGGTACATACGGAATCTGCCTCGAATGTGGAGAACCGATTGCAGAGACAAGACTCGAAGCAATTCCTTATGCAACATTCTGCGTTGCATGCCAGCAGGAATACGAGCGTCGCCAGTAATTCCCGCAGCGCATATCATATTTTCTGAAACTTAAGGCCGTCTTCATAGAATGCAAGTTCCGTGTAGCCGGCTTTTTTTATGTACTGGATTGCTTTGTCAAACCAGCAGTCTATTCCAGATGAAGTGTGGGCATCGGAATTTATGGTCAGCGGAACATTGTTTGCCTTGAGCAGATCAAGGAGGTATGGACTCGGGTAGGGTCTCTTTGCACCAAGCCTGCAGATGGCACCGGTGTTTACCTCAACGCAGACGCCTGATTTTCCGATTTCTTTTGCCAGCACCTTGAGTTCTTTTTTATACCAGGATTCGTTTTCATCAAAAAGACTTGAGTTTATGTTCTGCTTCTGGACAAGGTCGCAGTGGCCAAGGAAGGTGAAGTCCCCGTCCTTGAGGAGTTTGCGCTCGCAGCAAAAGTATTCCTGCACCGCTTTCTTTACGGAACCATCAAAGTATTTCTCTATTCTTTCCTTTACGGAATCCTCTTTTCCGTCCGCCTCATAGTATCCTCCATTTCCTGGTACAAAATGAACGGAGCCTATGAGATAGTCAGGATTGAATTCCCTGTATGTGTCAAAGCATGGAATTGAAATTCCGTCTATGTATTCAACCTCAAAACCCCTGTAGATTTTGATCTGCCCCTGATATTTTTCCTTAAGGCGGTTGATTTCATTTACATAGTCGGTGTACTTTTCTGGATTGACATGCCATCCGCCGGCAAAAGGATACATTGCGTGGCTTGAAAAACCGAGTATTGAAATGCCTTTTTCCATTGCGGAAACAACCATTTCTTCCGCCGTATTCTTTGCGTCGCAGAATTCAGTGTGGGTGTGGTAATTTGTTTTGATCATATAGAGTTCTTCCAGTTGGCAACAATGTTTGTGAAAGTAATAAAGTCTATCTCGTAATTTATTCTTGCGGACTCAAGATCCGTAAGGTTCCTTGTCTTTGCGGCATCATTCATTTTGCGTCCAAGATCTGCAAATCGGGTTGCACTGACGGAGGCGCTGCTTCCCTTCATGGTGTGGGTATAAAGCTCAATCTTCTCATAGTTGAGAGGCGACTGTTTGAGTTCTTCCTTCAGGCTTTCCATAAGTTCCTTGGACTGGGTGATGTACTCATCCATAAGGGAAATGGCAAATTCAATGTTCTGTCCTGTGGTGTCCATGAAGTCCTCGATGTTCCACATTTCCGAGGATTTGTTCTCAAGGAAGGTAAGTGAGATGATGTCCTTTGCGTTTGGAACTGTAAGTACGGAACCCCATTTCTCAAGAAGTTCGCGGATGGTGTCTCTTTTGAACGGTTTTACGACAATGTCGTTTACGCCGATTTTCTTGTAGGTCTTGAAGTCGTCGGGATCATTGTTTGCCGTACACGCAATGATGATTCCCTTGTATCCCTTGTTTCTAAGCTCAATGGTTGCATCGATGCCGCTTTTGATTGGCATGAAGATGTCCATGAATATGAGGTCGATTTCAGGATGAAGTTCGATCTGGTCAACTGCAACCTGTCCGTTTTCCGCAAGAAAGACGTTGGCGCCAAATTTCTTGAGGAATGTGCCAAGAAGCTTCTGGTTGATGGGAGTGTCTTCTGCAACGAGAATATTCAGGCTGCTTCCAACCTGCTGGTCGAGGATGGAAGAAACTTTTCTTGTGTTTGCAAGTTCTGTGATTTCGTCGGATTCTTTTGCCGTTGAGTCCCTTCCGTTCAGGACGGATTCGAGGATGTCGGCAAGGGCCTTCTGCTTGATTGGCTTGTAGATGTATCCATCATACCAGTCAAGCATTTTCATTTTTGCATCCTGTCTAAGCTGGCCTTCAGGAACCATGAGGATCATTTTCAAATCTTTTGCGGAATGTGTGGACCTGATTTCAGACGCAAGTCTCCATCCATCCATCGGGCTCATGAGAAGATCTATGAAGGCTGCCGTGAAAGGTTTTCCAAGCTGGTCTGCTTCCTGAATTTTCTGGAGGGCCGCATGGCCGCTGTCCGCAAGAATGATTTCCGTGATTCCGTAGTACAGAAGTTTTGATTTCAGGGTTTTGAGTGCAATGGAATTGTCATCAACTATGAGGACTTTCTGATTTCCTGGAATTGAAATCTGTGAAAAGGAATTTCTTTCTCCCTCCGTCTTTTCAAGGGGAAGGGCAAACCAGAAATTGGAACCGCCGTTGGGATTTTCGAGAATTCCAATTTTTCCCTTCATGACATTTACAAGATTTTTCGAGATGGAAAGACCAAGTCCCGTGCCGCCTGTTTTTCTTGTGGAACTTCCGTCAACCTGATAGAAGTCAGTGAAAATGAGACGGCGCTTGTCTTCCGGAACGCCGATTCCACTGTCGATGATCTCAAAAAGAAGGTAGGTCTCTTTTATGGAGACGCGTATGAAAATATATCCGCTTTCAGTGAATTTTGCCGCATTCTTCACCAGGTTCAGGATGATCTGCTGGATGCGGACCGGGTCTCCAAGAATGTTCTGTGGAATTCTGTAGTCGATGTCCGTGAGAACTTCGATGCCTCTGTTGAAGGATTCCACCGTAATAAGGTCAACGACACGTTCCGTAAGTTCTATTACGTCATAAGGCTGGATTTCAAGCTTGAAGTTTTTTGACGAAATTTTTGTAAAGTCCAGAACGTCATTTGCAAGGCCAAGAAGGGCATTGGCGGAAAATTCAATCTGGTGGATGTATTCAGTCTGTTCCTTGTTGAGCGGAGTGTCTTCAAGCAGTTCGAGGGTGCTGATGATGGTCTGCAAAGGTGTGCGGACCTCATGCATGGTACTTGCGATAAATCTGCTGCCGACTTCAACTGAAGGTGAATCCATCCTCTGATTTCCTTATTATGACGAGTGGAGAATCTCAAGGGCCTTGTTCAGGATTGTTCCCGGTTTCTGCGGTTTCACCAGGTAGCTCTTTGCACCAAGGGAAAGCGCCTGGAGGACAACTTCCTTTGAAGAAGCCTTTGAGTATATGAGAATCGGAGTCTGATAATTCCTCTGAAGCAGGGTCTTGAGGATGCTGATTCCATCCATGTCAGGCAGATAAAGGTCCAGGACGACAATGTCGAATTCCTTTCCGTCTGAGACTGCCTTGAGGAATGTTGTGGCGTTTTCATACAGCGAAGCTTCACCGCTTGCTGAAGTAAACGTATTTTCAAGAAGCTTTCTTACGACAACGTCATCATCTACAAGGGCAACCCTCATCATTGTTCCGCTGCTGCCTTCAGTTCCGCCTCTGTCATCGATGAATCCGAGAGAAGCGTTGTCTGTCGGTCTGTCAGAATGAAGGATGTTGTCGTATATGAAGTCTGTGGAATCGTAGTTGGCATCATCGTTATCATTGAGAAGTGTAGAAACAACATACTGAAGGTTCTGTGAAACGACCATTCCCGTGTATTCAGGGTGCCCCTTTACAAGTTCCTTCACGTAATCATCAAAGGAAAGAATCTTTATGTACTTGTTTGCGATTTTCTTTCCGCAGGTGATGTTGTCCAGAAGAAGCTCAAGGTTTGCTCCGTCGACAAAGGTAAGCTGCAGGTTCGTCAGCATGAGGATGACCTTTGGAAAGTTGATCTTGTATCTGTCGATGATCTGGGCCAGCTTGTATTTCAGAAGCATGAGCTTTTCACGGTTGAGTCCCTGGGCAATCTCAACAAAGATTATGCTTCCATTGAGGTGGATGTCGAGGATGCAGGGTGTGGTATCCATGGAAAGAGGCATCTTGAGAATGCGTCCAATGGCCTCAAAGAAAACCTCGAATTTGATAGGTTTCGTAAAGTATTTTACAACGCCGAACTCAACCAGGTTTGCGACTTTTGAGCGGTCCATGACAGGACCTGTGATTATGATGGGTATTCTCTTGGCGTTTGGGTCGGTGTGTTTTTTTTCAAGAAGAAGAGTCAAATCTTCCGTAATGGCCGTTTCGATTTCAATAATGATCAGGTCCGGAAGGATAGAAAGCATTTTTGTATATGCGTCCCTGCTGCTGGCACATTCGAGTCCAACCTGTTCAGCAGAAACTTTATCACGTAGAAAATCTTGAAATAAAGGTGATCCATCGATAAGAAGAATAGATTTCATGATATACAATGATAACCCTTTGATAGTATAATTTCAATGTTTTCCTGTGCCGGTGAGTGATGTTCCGGCTGGAAAAACCATATTCTGTTCTGCGGAATGCAGGTTCAGGCCTTTTGATAGACGGGGGAATTTAAAATGAAAAAAGCGGTCGTATTTCTTGCCAATGGATTCGAAGAGGTGGAAGCACTTACTCCTGTAGATTATCTTCGCCGGTCGGGAGTGGAAGTTACTACTGTCGCAACTGGAACTTCATCAAGAACTGTTGAAGGCGCGAGAAAAATTCCGGTCATCGCCGACATGACCCTTGAGACCTATGTTTCTTCCACTGCTGAACTTCCGGATGCCGTCATAGTTCCGGGGGGAATGCCTGGATCTGTTAATGTAAGCAACTGCAGCCAGGCCCTTCTGCTGATAAACAGGATGCTTGAGGAAAACAGGATTGTCTGTGCCATCTGTGCAGCTCCTGCCGTGGTTCTTTCAAAGACAAAAGCTCTGGATGGGAAAAAATGGACCTGCTATCCTGGTATGGAATCAGAATCAAATGGAAAGGAAGCCACCCACGTTGCTGATGTTCCTTTTGTTACAGACGGAACTCTTGTGACTTCCCGAGGAGCCGGTACCGCCGAACAGTTTGCCATGGAAATTGTAAGGCTTCTTTGCGGAGAAGAAACCAGGGCAAAGATAGCAGCCGCAACAGTCCAGCGCTAGTCTCCCAGAGTGAATCTGCAGCCGCTGAAAAGCGTAAGGAATTCCGTGCGGCTGTTTATTCCCAGATAGTGGTAAAGCTCGATCATCTGGGCTTTTACCGTGCTTTCGGAAACATTGTACATCAGGGCGATCTTGCTGTATTTTTCGCCGCTCAAAACCCTTTCAAGAAATTCAATGTCCCTTTCTGAAAAACGGCTTCGGCTTATCTTTCTTTCAGTTTTTATTTCCTGTGCTTTTTTTATTTTCGGGGCAAGCAAAAGCCATGCAAAGTAGAAGATCAGTTCCGCGCCCATTATGTGCATTACGGAAAGGATGAATACGACGTAGCCTGTGTGGAATGCCTGTACGCAAAGACAAAAGACAGGGACGGACAGAAGCAGCGCCGTTTTCAGTATTTTTCTTTTAACGAAAAAACCTGATGCGGTCAGGAAAAGGTAGGAAAGGGCTATGCAGATGGCGCCAAGAATGTTTCCGTTGTCCAGAAAATTTCCATTTCCATAGACATAGAAAAGAATCGCATAGGCGTAGAAATTCAGTGGGTTCAGGATAAGAAAGAAAAACAGATTCAGCGCCATGAAATTCATTGTCAGGCGGACGGTCCTTTGAAAAACATCCACATTGCTTTCAGTGTAGTATTGAAGTATGCAGACAAGAAGGCATGCGACGGAAAATGCAAAACCGATTGCCGATGCCTTCTTCCATATTCTTTTTTCAGTGAATTCCATGCGACTCCCGAAAGCTGATTTTATTTCACGTCCCTTGTTTCGGCCATGACTTTTGTAATCTCTCCTATGTACATGGTGTGGAAGTCATCCTTCCTGTAGTTCTGCTTGCAGAGCTTTTCGTCGGCAAAACAGTATGGGTCAAATTCCTGTGCGTAAAGTTTCTGGCAGAAAATCACAAGCCTTGCCTGACCAATCCATGGAGTTCCGTTCATGTACTGGACGTCAAGCTTTGCCTTCTGGAATTTATCCTCGTCGCGTCCTGAATGGGATCCGCAGTAATCCAGTGCCGTCTTGAATTTTCCTGGCAGAATGCTGAGGGAGAAAGAATCCGTCTGGTCGATGATTTCCTTTGTATAGCGTGAAGGGCGGATGTAGACTGTGGCAACGTTTTTGTTCCAGAGTACGCCAACGCCACCCCAGCTGGCTGTCATTGTGTTTGGGCGGCCTGTGATGATGTTGCCTTCGTCATCATATTTTTTAGTACATGCTGTAATGAGCATCCAGTCTTTGCCGATCATTTTGAACGCATTGTCTGTTAAAAGTTCCGGTTTGATTGTCTTTAGCATGAAAGGGAGTATATAGGAAATTCGAATAATAAAAAAGGTCCAATAGATTTTCTATCGGACCTTTATGGAGATGACGGGACTTGAACCCGTTACCTCTAGCATGCCATGCTAGCGCTCTAGCCAGGTGAGCTACACCCCCGTTTATTTAGAATCTATCAGTTTGGAGAAAAAAAATCAATGGGATATTTATTTGTGAAAAGGGTAAAAAAAAGCGGATCGCCCTAAGGAGGAATAAATGGCGATCCGTTTCTATATAATTAATTTGCTGCTGGTTGTAAGAATATAGTATTTTATAATTGTAGTCAATACTTTTTGAAAGAAATTTCGTGAAAAATTATGAAAACCTTGCGGTATTTTGCATTTAATGATAAATCGTATCTTTTCGTAATTTTTCTACCAAAATACGTGGATATGGTTTATAATTGCGGATATGAATAAAAAAGTTTTGTCGGTTTTATTTGCCTCTTTCATGGAACTGCCCCTGCTCTTTGCGGGAACCATTACGGGGTTCAGGTTTGAAGGATTGAAAAAAACAAAGGAATTTGCCGTCAGACGCAGCCTTGGTGAATTTGTAGGCTGTGAAAGCAATCCGGAAACTTTTCGTTCGATAAAAACCGATCTGCAGGCTTCCGGAATTTTTTCTGAGATAGAGCTTGAGGAAGAAGAAGGCGAGGACGGAACTGTAGTTGTCGTAAACGTGAAGGAAAAAATATCTTTCCTTGCCGTGCCTCTTTTCATGGTTTCAGGCGGAAATATTACAGGCGGAGCCTTTGTCCTTGATACCAACGCATTTGGAGTCATGCACACCCTTGCTCTGGGTGGATTTTTCTCAAAGCAGGAATTCCGTGGAATCACCATGTTCTCAAAACCTCCTGCAGGCCATGTTCCCGGAGTCTCGCTTTTCATGACGGCCGGAAGAAAAAATCAGATTTACTGCGACATGGATGACAGGAAGCGCATCGACTACGACATGATCTCCGCAAATATCGGAGGAACAGTCACGGAAAAATTTACCGGTTTCTTTTCGGGATCCCTTACGACAAACTTTGGATTCAGGGACATTGACAGGGACAAGGATGAGAAGGCGATGGGTGACAGCCGCTATATTGAGATCAAACCGGACCTTAAGCTGGGAACCACCGACTGGAACGGGGTCTTCCTCTCCTCAAAATCCATCGAGGAACAGTATGAGATATGCATCTACACTGACCATTACATCTGGCACAGGTTTACGACCAAGGTTGTTTTCCAGCAGCCAATAATTGATGACCTGAGATTCTTTTTCAACGGAACTGGAATTTACGGACTGTTTGTTCCATATTCGGCATTCATAGGCAACGGTGCCCTTGGCGTCAGGCTGTTTCCTTCCGATTTCGGTTCAAAGATCGGTGCCGGAATCAACACAGGGTTTGAGTATGCCGCATTCAAGACACGTATGGGAATTTTCTCCTTCTATGGCTGTTATCAGGCGGCAGTGGCAAAGGATTTCGACAAAGAGTTCAAGTGGAACCAGGGAATCGGTGGCGGAATGCAGATGTATCTGAAACAGCTTGCAATTCCAGCCATGAGTTTTGGCCTTGTCTACAACACGACGAAAAAAGCATTTGCCAGCAGTTTTTCCATCGGCATGAATTTCTAAAATCCAGGATTGTCCAGGTTCCGTCGCATAAGTCTTTTCAAGGCGGAACCAGAAAAAGCGTTTAAAAAAAATAGAAGCTCCAGCGTTCACCGGAGCCTCTATCGTTCGGTTTCCCGAACTAAAGGAGAGAGTTTTATCAGCTTTATAAGCTATTTTTAGTATACTTCAAACCCCCTCCAATGTCAAGGAAATTCGTTAAAATATTGCCTATGCGGCGATTATTTTGATCTTCTGTTCCTGGGCTTCTTCCTTGCGTCCGATTGTGATGGAAAGAACGCCGTTTCTGAAGTTTGCGCTTACCTTTGCAGGATCGATGTCCTTAGGCAATGTGAAGCTTCTGCGGAATTTTGCCTGGGCGCAGTTTCTTTCGCGGATAAGCCAGATTTCGTCTTTTGCATCCTCGGCTTTGTTTTCATCCTCATTCTTTTCAACAGCTGCGATTGTAAGCACGTCGTTCTTAAGCGTTATTTCAACGTCGTCTTCTGTTTTACCCGGAAGATCCATGCACAGAACATAGCAGTCCTTTTTCTGCATTACGTCAACCTTTGGTGCCATATAGGTGCTGCGTGCTGCAGGAAATGAGAATCCGTCGTTTCCAAAAAGTGAATCCAAAAGTGAAAGTTCGTTCATAATATTAACCCTCCTAGGTTATAAAAAATAATTTGTGAAGTTTGATGCCGTAAGGTCGTTCCTGCCTTACACCAGTTATCATGCATATTCCGTGCCAACTTTAAAATTTTTATGAATTTTTTGAATTCCGCCTGAAAAAAGAATAAATTCCATGAATTCCGGACAACCTGTTGTGGATATTTTTTCTTCCGCGTCATTCTGACCCACGGAAATAAAATCACCTGGAATTTCGTGCCATATGTGCCCGTTAAAAATAAATGGTGTGGAAAAACGCCTCATTTTCAAAATGTTGGAAATACAACATTTTTCCCGTGAGTTCCGTGAAGAAATTTTTTGTTTCTATATATTGCTTTTTAACGCAGTTTTGTTGACTCATGAAATATTTACTTGTATAATTTTTAGTTACATATATATATGGAGGACATTAATGGCTAAGACCAAATATGTTTATTACTTTGGTGACGGTGATGCAGAAGGCGACGAGTCAATGCGTCTCATCCTCGGTGGAAAAGGTGCTAACCTTGCTCAGATGGCAAAGA